>NZ_JBHFHK010000033.1:0-22878 GCF_041928215.1 Hubeiibacter jixunmingi
AACCGATGAATCTTTTGCTGCTAATATCTATCTGGCTGCAACAATAATCAATTTACGTTAATTGTCAACACGCCCTAGCAGTATTTAAATAAATTGTTTAGATTTTATGCTGATCATTGTGTTAAAAAAACGAGCGAAAATTCTCATGATTTACACCACGCTCAAGATGTTTTAATTTTTCAAACAATGCCAAAGCATCATCTTTGCTTAAAAAATGTTGTTCAAAACGCATACATTCAAGATTCATCAGTATTTTTTTATTTTTCTGATTTTTGCTATAGCGAATGATGATAATATCAGCATGATTAATTTGCGTTGTAGAAATATCGGTATCTTGCCATGCGATATGATAAGGCGTTATTAAGCCTTGTTCCAACACGGTAATATGTTTTGCATCCAGTATAAATCTTGGTTTTTTACTTAAAAATACAAGTGTTAATCCAGCAACAAGAATAATCAGCAGGACAACAAAAAACATCAAATCATGCTGTTGTATGGCAGTGATTGCCATAAATGCGTAAGCAATCGCCGTTGCAATGAAAATAAAACTAAACATTTTGCGATGTTTATACAAGGAAAAATAAACCTTAATCGGTACATCAAATTGATATTGTTTCAGCTGTATTTTTTGCATGATTTTTCCTTTTTAATATTAAAATAACGTGAGTTCGGGATAAGTTAAAATTTAATTATTTGATTTTAAAGGTAAATTTAATTCGCATGTAGGGTGCGTCTTACGCACCTTTCAGAAGACGGCATTAAAATGGTACGTCTTGCGAAACAATGTTTCTCACACCCTACTTTTTAGAAATCATATAATTACAATCAAAATATACCTGTTTAAACCGAACTCACGTTAAAATAAAAAAAGTATGTCACTCATCATGACATACTTTTTATACAGCGACAATGCTTTAATGTTGAATTAACGCTTAGCACTATTCACCAAAACAGGCGGGGTAATCTGCCAATCATAAATCTTTTTATGATAAGCATAAAACAGCATACCAATACCAATGATAATCATCGGGAAGCTGAGCATTTGTCCTTTGGTCACCCAACCGAGCAAGATAAAGCCTTGATCTGCGTCAGGCTCACGGAAGAATTCTATGGCAAAACGAGCCAAACCATAACCTATCAAGAATACCGCAGAGACCGCCATGCGTGGACGTGGCTTTGAGCTAAACCACCACAACACGATAAACAATAATAAACCTTCACAAAAAGCTTGATACAGCTGTGACGGATGACGTACCAAACCTAAAGGATCGGTTGGGAAAATCATGCCATATTGAAAGTTTGGATCAGTCACGGCTCGTCCGTATAATTCCGCACCAATAAAGTTACCAATACGCCCAAACATTAAACCTGTAGGCACACATGGGGCGATAAAATCCAGCGTTTCAAACCATGATTTTTGGTATTTACGGCACCAAAAAATCATCGCCACAATCACCCCCAAAAAGCCACCATGGAAACTCATACCCCCAGTCCAAATTTTAAATAGCCAAATCGGATCTGCTAAAAATTGCGAAAACTCATAGAATAAAACATAGCCGACACGACCACCTAGAATTACGCCCATCGCCCCAAAAAACACCAAGTCGGATACCATTTCAGCATTCCAACCTTGCTCACTGCGTTGTTTGGCACGGTAACTGGCAAGCCCGAAAGCAAAGGCGAAAGCAAGCAAATACATCAAACCGTACCAGTGAATTTGTACCACCCCAAGATTTACCGCAACGGGGTCAATATTTGGATAAGTCAGCATGAATATTCTCAAAAATAAAAGCTAAAAAATTGTGGCAAATTTTAACGAAAATTAAACGCTGAAAATAGTGTTACAGTGTAATTTGATATGCTTTTATTTATCATTGCTTGTTGATAGTAAATCTGCCCTGAAACCAGTTATAATCATTATTCTCTTGATCACAAAAGATAGCTTCATCATGTCCAATTCTCAAAATCACCATAAACGCCGTTTTGCAGGTACCGAAAAAATCTATAGCCTAGCGTCATTTACGGACTTCCAAAACAGTCATGTGATGGTGATTGGTATCGGTGGCGTGGGGACGTGGGCGGTGGAAGCGTTGGCACGTTCGGGCGTGGGCGAGCTGACATTGGTGGATATGGATGTGGTGGTGGAGTCTAATATTAATCGCCAATTGACCGCCTTGGACTCGACTTTTGGACAGGATAAAATTGCCGTGATGGCACAGCGATGCCGTGAAATCAACCCGAATATTAAACTAAATTTGATCGATGATTTTCTGACACCTGATAATGTGGCGGAAATCTTACATAGCAAACCTGATGTAGTGCTAGACTGTATTGATGATGTCAAAGCCAAATTGGCACTGATTTTATATTGTCGTTTTCACAAGGTGCAATTGATTGTCTCGGGCGGTGCAGGGGGCAAAATCGACCCACTCAAAATCTGTGTTACCGATTTATCACAAACCGAACAAGACCCAATGCTTGCCAAATTACGTTCGCAATTACGAGCCAAAGGCATTGCCAAAAAGCCAAAAGAAAAATTTGGCATTCGTTGCGTTTATTCGGTGGATAATCCGTTTTCTAATCAAGCCAGTTGTGATGTAGATGTCAATGCCAGTGCAGGTTTACGCTGTGGTGGTTATGGCTCTGCCATGGTGGTGACGACGACTTTTGCCATGGTGGCGGTGGCGGAAGTGCTGAAAAAATTACCGCAAATCCAAGCCAAAAAAATCAAAACTTGAGTATGAATTTTATGACCAAAAATATTAATACTGATAAGCAATTAGCTGATTTAAAACAACAAATCAGCACACTACAGCAACACTGTGCATGGCTACAACAGCAAAACCAAGCCAGCCTATGCCCTTATATCATTGAAGAAGCCCATGAAACGGTATATGCCATTCAGCATGGCACAGCAGAGCAAGCCAAAGATGAACTAGCCGATTTGCTCTATCAAATTTTATTGCAATCGGAATTGTATCAGCAACAACATGCCTTTGATTTTGCCGATGTGATACAAGCCTTACAACAAAAACTACAACAACGCAATCCGCATATTCTCGCTACAGCCAAGATTGAAAAATTAAGCCTAGAACAAACCCAACACATTTGGCAGCAGCAAAAACAACAGGCACAACCGCAACAAGGCTTTGTTAGTCGTCTTGCTCAAGTCAAACATGGTGCAAGCTTAAGCCAAGCGGAACAATTGCAACGCTATGCGGCACAGCTGAATTTTGACTGGGAAAATGTTGATGGGGCTTGGCAAAAATTGCAAGAAGAATTGGCAGAATTGCAGCAAGCCATACAAGATGGCGATACCGCACAGATGCAGGCAGAGTTGGGCGATTGTTTATTTTCCATGGTTAATGTTGGGCGAAAATTATCTTTATCTAGTGAAATGGCAATCCAAGCCACCAATCACAAATTCCGTCAGCGTTTTGGCTATATCGAACAACAATTAGCACAGCAAAATCAAGCTATTGAAACAGCTACACTTGAACAATTGGATGAATTATGGAATCAAGCCAAAATGCTTGAAAAAGACGAGAAAAAAACATGATCAAAAATTATTTTTCCTTTGCAATTTTTCTATTATTTTTGCTTACACAAAACACTTTTGCCCTACCTACAGACATGACTTTAGATGAATGGCTACGCATTCAACAGCAACATGATGAACGTCTAAAACAACAAGATTTAAGCCAACGACCGCAATTTAGACAACGTGTAGTGCAGGTCAGTCCACTGCAACAAAACAATAATATCAGCCCTAAAAATCAAGCTACGTTACAGCTTGGCATACAAGCTCGTGTCAATATCAATCAAGCCAATGCCGAAGAAATCCATGCCAAATTAGAAGGCATCAGTATCAAAAAAGCCCAAGCCATCGTTGCCTATCGTGAGCAAAATGGAGCATTTCAAAGTATTGATGCGATTGGGCAAGTCAAAGGTATTGGTGACAAGACCATCGCTAAAAATCGTGACCGCATTGATTTACAATAGCCACTAGAACAAATAACAATCCAATAATAATTTTACCCTAGAATATGTATATAAAAATTAAGATAATATTTATACAATATGCCTTACCTAAAAAATCGCATGATTATTCCGATTTTTCATTTTCCACATTTGGAGTTTTATGATGAATAGTTTAAATACAGCTCGAAGCACAGCCACACATTTAAAAAAAGCCACAATTTTACTGGGTCTTGCTGGTGTCTTGGCACTGACTGCGTGTAGCAAGGCTGATAAGCCAGCAGAAGCCACTCAAAACACTGCAACTGTAGACACTTCAAAACCTTTGGTAGCACAAGAAGCAGCCAACAATAGCTTATCAAATAGTACTAAGCCTGCAAGTGGTGAGCAAGTGGCAAGCGGTGCTACCAGTAACCCTGATACAGCAATGGTCAGCCAATTGGCAAAATTACCTAATGACAGCAAGGTGATTTTACAAGGACAATTGGTCAAAGATCTAGGTAATGAGCATTATTTATTTAAAGACAGTACGGGAGAAACACCTGTAAAAATTGAAAAAGAGCTTTGGATCGGTGGTGGTTTTGTGCCTGATGAACACGTGGCATTGAAAGTCGAAGTGGAAAATGAAAATAACAAAGTCGAAGTCAAAGCGGAAGAATTCCGTGCGATTGTGCAATAATCTATATTGATTGATTTTGACACGATATTGAAAGTGGACGAAAAATAATAACATTTTTCGCCCACTATCTTTTTTTGCCGAATTGCTTTAGATTTATTGAGAAGCTTTTATTTTAATATTTAATGATGAATAATCCGATTTCACAAGACACCCCATTCCAACTTTGGGTTGATGCTGATGCTTTGCCGAATATGTTACGAGAGTTGATACTCAAAGCATCCGACCGCTTTAAGATGCCCGTGACTTTTGTGGCAAATCAAGCCCTAAATATTCCACGCTCAACCCGTATCCAATGTTTACAGGTGCTGTCAGGTGCGGATGCTGCTGACCAAATGATTGTAGAAAAAATGCAAGCAGGCGATATTGTGGTGACACAAGATATTCCGCTGGCGAATTTGGTGATTGAAAAAGGCGGTACAGCCATTCATCCGCGTGGTGAAATTTTTACGGTGGCAAATATCAAAGCTCGTCTGCATTTGCGTGATTTTATGGACACTTTGCGTGGAGCGGGGGTGCAGACTGGCGGTGCAAGCCCGATGAATGAACGAGATAAACGGGAGTTTGCCAATGCCCTAGAAAAAACCGTACAAAAACAAATTCGAATAACCAAGCTCTCTACATCATAAAGTCATTTGATAGCGAAAAGTTTACAATTTGTAGTTTGAGCAGAATTATTCAGCGATAATGTGCTAGCATAGCAACAATTTTTATTTACCCTTTTGAGATTGGAATATTCTGAATGTTTAAGCCGTTGGCATTGTTTATCGGGCTAAAATATACCAAGTCCCGTAACAATAATAAATTTATTTCTTTTAACTCGCTGATGTCGATGCTCGGTATGATGGTGGGTGTGGCAGTGCTGATTATCGTGTTGTCGGTGATGAACGGCTTTGACCGTGAAATCAAAAATCGTATCTTTGGTATGGTGTCACAAGCGACCGTATCATCGCACTATATCATGCCTGATTGGCAAGATAAGGTGAACAAAATCGAAAGCTATCCGCATGTCAAAGGGGCAGCACCATTTACATCATTGCAAGGTATGCTGACAGCTCAAGGACAAGTGTCGGGCATTATGATCAATGGTATTGTGCCTGAACAAGAGAAAAAAGTCTCGATTATTCAAAACCATATGGTGGCAGGGCAATTAGAAAATCTCAAAGATGGCGAATATGGTATCATCTTAGGCAAAACCATGGTGGATAGCCTAGGCTTGCAATTAGATGACAAAATTACCCTTGTCCTGCCCGAAGCCACACCATCGCCAGCAGGGGTTGTGCCACGTTTTAAACGGTTTACTTTGGTGGGCATTTTTGATACACGCTCGGAAGTAGATGGATTGATGGGCTATATCGCTTTGAATGATGCAGCAACCATGTTGCGTTTGCCTGATGGTGCACAAAGTATCCGTATTAAACTGGATAATATTTTCCAAGCTCCTGTGGTAGTACAACAAGCCTTAAAAGATTTACCGCCTGATTTTTTTGGTAGTGATTGGACCATCACGCATGGCAATCTATTTTCCGCCATTCAAATGGAAAAAACCATGATTGGCTTGCTGTTATCATTGATTATTTTGGTGGCAGCTTTTAGTATCATCTCGTCTTTGATGATGATTGTAAACAGTAAAAATGCCGATATTGCCATTTTGCGTACCATTGGTTTATCACCTGCTCAAATTACCCGAATTTTTATGGTGCAAGGCACATTGATTGGCGTGGTGGGGATTGTACTAGGGACGATTATAGGCGTAGTTGTAGCACTGAATATCAGTAGCGTTTTTGCACAAATTATGGCAGTGACCAAGTCGGATTTATTGGCAAATTATCCAGTCAATTATTTACCGTCCGAATTGTTATGGCATGATGTGGCTGTGATTGTCAGTGCGTCATTATTACTGAGTTTCTTAGCCACGATTTACCCAGCATTGCGTGCCGCAAAAGTTCAACCAGCCGAGGCATTACGTTATGAATGATTTAACTCAACGTCCGACTGTCTTGCAAGCGAAAGATGTGTGTCGTCGTTTTGATGAGGGAAAACATCAAGTTGATGTATTAAAAGGCATTAATTTGAGTATTCAACAAGGTGAATTTGTAGCGATTATTGGTGCTAGTGGCTCGGGTAAAAGTACATTGTTACATCTATTGGGCGGTTTAGACCGTCCAAGCCAAGGCGAAGTGCTGTTAATGGGGCAGCGTTTTGACCATCTCAATGAAACCAAACGGGGTGAGTTACGCAATCAGCATTTGGGCTTTGTTTATCAATTTCACCATTTATTGGGCGAGTTTACCGCTTTGGAAAATGTCTGTTTGCCGATGATGATTCGACCCAATTCCAAGTTTCAAGATGTTAGAGTTAAAGCCACAGCATTGCTGGAGCGAGTAGGTTTGCAACATCGTTTGACACATAAACCAAGTGAATTGTCAGGCGGTGAAAGACAGCGTGTTGCCTTGGCTCGTGCTTTGATTACCGAGCCAAATTTGGTGCTTGCTGACGAACCAACAGGCAACCTTGACCGTAATACTGCTCAAAGTGTGTTTGGCTTATTTAATGAATTACGTCGTGAAAAAAATATGTCACTATTGATTGTGACGCATGATGAAAGCCTAGCTAAAGAGGCGGATAGGGTGCTACATATGCGTGATGGTCTGTGGTTGGAAACATGATTGTTCAAAAGACCTAATACATATCTTATAAAGCGTATTTTTTAGATACGCTTTATTTTTGCCAAATGTGTTTGTATTTTGCCATCAAGTCATCGGGACTTTCGACACGCTCGGGGTCTTTGATAATACAATCAATCGGGCAGACTTTATCACACGTTGGTTCGTCATAAAAACCAACGCATTCGGTGCAAAGGTCGGGATTAATTACATAAGTTTTTTGACCTTTTTGGTCGTAGCTAATCGCATCATTCGGGCATTCTGGCTCACAAATGTCGCAATTAATACAGTCGGTGGTGATTTTGAGTGCCATCAGGAAACCTATTAATTTTTAAAAATGAGATAATTCTCGTAAGAAGCTGTCTTCTTGCGGATATCTTAACAGTAATGCAGATAAATCTTGCTGAAAAATAGCATCTAAATTGGCAAGGACTTTGGGTATAGATGTTAAGCTTTCATAAGAATGATCTTGATATACATTCATCACTAAATCATTAATTAATTTAAGGTCAATTTTTTCTTTTGCAATTTCTTTTTTTTCCAAAGAACGTTTTAAGCCTTGTAATGTACTCAGTCGTTGCTTGATTCTTTCTGTGGAAAAATTATCCATTTTATGAAATTGAATTGCACTAACACACAAAGCCATTGGTAATTTATTTTCCAGTTGATAAGCTTTTAAGCGTGCATGTCCATCAACCAAGACAAAGCATTGCATATGTGTGTGCCACCAAAATAAAATAGGCGGACAAGTATTCTCAATAATCTTTTTTCTCCACCATTTAACACGTCCATTAAACTCATCTGGCAGATTTTTCAAGCTGATTACACTTTCAAAAGGAAATCCATCCCAATCGAAATATTGAGCTTGTTGATCGATATTATCTAAAATTTTAAATGAAATCTGGCTAAAAAAGCAAAAAGTGTTATTATGCTTTTGTTTATCAAAATAAACAGGATAAATTTTCCAATCACCCTGATGTAAAAAATGTTTTTGGCTACTTAATAATTTCTGAGCATAAAAATTTGCCCAATATTGGTATGCATTAGGATTTTGATTTAAAAGGAATTGTTGTTTGTATTGTTCAATATCGGCAGAGGAAATAGGGCAAACTGGCATATCTTCAGGACAAATATCAATATCATTTCGCCATAAACGAATACCTGCATAATATGCATGGTCAGCATGTAAAAACTGCCCCCAATGACATTTAAATTTAGGTGTTGCTAACATAAAACGTTCATGTTCACCACCTGTATAAATTTGATAAAAAGGTGACTTGTTTTGTGTTAGGCATAACGCAGTAGATAACCAATGATTTTGATTATCTACTTGTTCTTTAAAATATCCAAAGGATTTGTTCATCAAGTATAAATCGGCTCATTCACCGCTTTCATGACTAAGGCAAATTGCAAACAATCGGCATCCATATCTTTAAATGGATTTTTGATTTTTGCCACCCAACCCGAACCCAAAGCACCATCAATAGCATTGCCTTTTTTATCCCACATTTCGGTGAGAGTATAACGCAAATTGCCTTGTGGGGTCATGATTTCAATATCATCACCAACCATGATTTTATTTTTCACAGTCAATGTCAAATATTCATCATCAAAGCTTTCTACTTCAGCTGCAAATTGTAAAGTATCGGTTTTAGATGTGCCATAATCATAGTTTTGATAATCCGAATGCACATGACGACGCAAGAAGCCTTCGGTATAACCACGATTCGCTAAACCATCTAAGGCATGGATTAAATTAGTATCAAATGGCTTACCTGCAATGGCATCATCAATGGCTTGGCGATACACTTGAGCTGTACGTGCTACATAATAATGCGACTTGGTACGCCCTTCAATTTTGAGTGAATGTACACCCATATTGACCAAATCAGGTACAAGTTCCACCGCACGCAAATCCTTGGAATTCATGATATAAGTGCCGTGTTCATCTTCATACATCGCCATCAATTCACCTGGGCGACCTTGTTCTTCAATCAACACCACTTCATCAGATGGCTGTTCGACATAGTCATCACCCATCACCACATCACCGTTTAGATTGACATTTTGAATGGCGTTGTCTTGTTGCGTTTGATTTGGCACAAATAGTTGTGGGGCTGACGCCTCCCCTTGTTGGGGGGAGGTTGGGAGGGGGGCTTGTGTAGGTACAATATCACCTGTTTCATTTTCAGTGGCTTTGTAGGTATTGTACGACCAACGGCAAGAATTAGTACAAGTGCCTTGATTGGCATCACGTTTATTGATATAACCCGATAATAAGCAACGCCCAGAATATGCCATGCACAACGCACCATGTACAAAGACTTCGATTTCCATATCAGGCACTTCGGCGATGATTTCATTGATTTCTTTCAGCGATAATTCACGCGACAAAATCACACGGCTAATGCCCATTTGTTTCCAAAATTTCACCGTTGCCCAGTTTACCGCATTGGCTTGTACAGAGAGATGAATCACCTGTTCTGGAAAAGCATCACGCACCATCATAATCATACCTGCATCAGACATAATCAACGCATCGGGTTTCATCTCGATAATCGGGCGTAAATCTTCAATAAACGTTTTGAGCTTGGCATTATGCGCTTGAATATTCACCACGACATAAAATTGCTTGCCAAGATTGTGTGCGTATTCAATGCCTTTACGCAAATTATCTTCATCAAAATCATTATTACGCACACGCAAACTATAGCGTGCTTGCCCTGCATAGACGGCATCAGCACCGTAAGCAAAAGCATATTGCATATTTTTAAATGTCCCCGCAGGGCAAAGAAGTTCGGCTTTTTTCATCGCTATGGTCATGGCAAAATCGCTAATTGTCAAAATGGGCTAGGGCGATATTATAGCAAAAACTAGCATAGGTATAAAATGCTGAAAAATAAAAAACTCTACCAATATCTTACTGGTAGAGTTATATCATTGAATAAGTTAGGCTGTCTAAAGCTTAAAGTTTAAATAAACCGAGACCTTCTTTGACTTCATCCAAAGTTTGTGCTGTGATTTTTTGGCATTCTAGTGTGCCTTGACGCAAGATATCCATCACATCATCAGGACGTTTTGCCAATTCTTGACGGCGTTCACGGATTGGTGCAATCAGTTCAACCAACACCGCTTCAAGACGCTTTTTCACAGTACCATCGCCCAAACCACCACGACGATAATGTGCTTTGAGTTCTTCTACTTCTGCCTTGTTTGGATCAAACGCATCAAGATATGTGAAAACAACATTGCCTTCAACTTGACCTGGATCTTCGATACGCAAATGATTTGGATCGGTATACATGGCATTGACGGCTTTTTTGATGTCTTTATCGCTAGCATCTAATACGATGGTATTGCCCAAAGATTTTGACATTTTTGCCTTACCATCAAAACCAACCAAACGACCTGTATTAGACAATAATGCTTGGCACTCAGGCAATACTTCATGCCCGATTTGGCGATTGACACGGCGTACCAACTCATTGGTTTGCTCAATCATAGGCACTTGATCTTCACCAACAGGAACAACAGTGGCTTTAAATGCAGTAATATCAGCAGCCTGCGATACAGGATAATATAAAAAGCCTGCTGGAATGTCACGCTCAAAACCACGCATTTGAATTTCGCTTTTGATGGTCGGGTTACGTTCCAAACGTGCAACTGTAACGAAATTCATATAATAGCTCGTAAGCTCAAATAGTGCAGGCAAGCAAGATTGGATACAAATGGTGGTTTTACTTGGGTCAATACCGACTGCCAAATAGTCCAAAGCAACTTGGATAATATTGTTACGTACTTTTTCTACATTATCGGCATTGTCGGTGAGGGCTTGCGTATCTGCCAAAAGAATGTATTGCTGGTGGCTATCTTGTAAACCCACACGGCTACGTAAAGACCCAACAAAATGACCTAAATGTAATTGTCCTGTTGGGCGATCCCCAGTGAGAATGATTGGGCGAGTTGCGTTTGTCATTAATCTATCCAAAATCTATAAAAAATTATGATTAATTGTACTTGAAAACAGCGTCATTCGCATCTGTGTCTGCAAATAAATTCGGCAAAATAACAAATTCATAAATATTCTTCACGTTTTTAGCAAAATTTTGCTTTATCATCAATTTTATTTATTGGAAATAAACACTGATGAAAACAATTCAAACTGCGATTTTATTCAGTACATTGGCTTTTTTCTCTATTGCAAATGCTTGGGCTCAGGCAGGGGATGAATATCAGATTGAAAAAGTGACATACCGAACTTTACCTGCACCAGTGCCTGTATATTATCCACACTATAATCAGCCTACTGAAATGATAGATAACACCCCAGCACAAATCACCTATTTAGGCAAAGGTATGCGTTTCCAAATTAATTTGCCAGTGCTAAACAGTGGCAATGTGATCACTTATCCAGTCCAAACCACACCACATTATCAACAAACCGAACAGATTTCTTTGCCTTATGGTGGTACTTATACCAAAAAGACTGAAGTCATTCCGCAGAATCCTGTTTATGTTATACCTACAGGGCGTATTGTCATCAATCAAAACGTAAGCCCAAAACAGTAGTTAAAATAAGATAAGTAAATGGACAAATTTATTTAACATTTAATTTTTACTCCCACCCCAGCCCTCCCCAAAAGGTGGAGCGAATTCCCCTCTTGCGAGTGAGCGAAGCAGTACTTCGCTCATCCCACTCTCATGGAGGGGTAGGGGAGGGATTGAAAGTATCATTTAATTTTGTCCTTTTAAGTATATTTGACGACGATCATTGCACCTATAGACTATCTTTTACAAGATAAAGTATTTCTTATAAGTTTGTTTTGAAGAAGAAAATATGGCGATGCACAAAAGCAGCGACTGTATAAAGCGATAAATCTTATCGCTTTTTTGATGCGGTTAAATTAAACTAGACTGATGATAATTTAACAAATTTTAGGTACAAGCATGGCAAGCGGTTTATTGGTTTTACTTGATGACATTGCAACGATTATGGATGATGTTGCATTGATGAGTAAAATGGCGGTCAAAAAAACCAGTGGCGTATTAGGTGATGATTTGGCATTGAATGCACAGCAACTGACTGGCGTGCGTTCCGATCGAGAGTTGCCTATTGTATGGCGTGTAGCCAAAGGCTCTTTTGTCAATAAAATGATTTTGGTTCCTGCAGCGTTGCTGATCAGTTGGGCAATGCCAAGCTTAATCAATCCATTATTGGTGATTGGTGGCTTGTTTTTATGCTATGAAGGTGTAGAAAAAATTTTACATACTCTATTGCACAAACCTGAAGTCAGTGAAGAACAAGGCATAGATGTGCATCCTGAGATCGCAGGCGTACAACATGCAGCGATCGATCTTGAACAATTTGAAAATGAAAAAGTAAAAGGTGCGGTACGTACCGATTTTATTTTGTCCGCTGAGATTGTGGTGATTACTTTAGGTACGATCTCAGTGAGTGCACCGTTTGTGACTAAGCTCAGTGTATTGTCTATTATTGCTGTAATCATGACCATTGGCGTATATGGTTTTGTGGCGATGATTGTCAAAATTGATGATTTGGGTCTTTATTTACTTGAAAAGAAAAACCAAGCCCAACAAAAAATCGGTCAAGCACTTTTGGCATTTGCCCCTATTTTAATGAAAACATTATCAGTTGTTGGGACAGCAGCGATGTTTTTGGTCGGTGGTGGTATTATTAGTCATGCTGTGCCTTATTTTCATCATCTCAGTGAAGATGCAGGCGATTATGCCAGTGGGCTGCCTGCAATCGGTGCTATCTTAGGTGGAATTACCCCGACATTGATCAATTTTGCGATCGGTATTATTGCAGGTTTGATTGTGGTGGGTGTTGTGATGCTAGGTCAAAAAATCTTTAAAAAAGCAGCTTAATCGGCTGTTGGCAGAGAGTGTAAATATATGGAATGGAAAGGTCGTCGTCAAAGTAATAATGTTGAAGATCGTCGTGGTGGTGGCGGTGCCAAAGTCGGTGGTGGTATTAGTATTTTGGGCTTGATTGCTGCATTTATTGGTTGGAAGTTTTTTGGTGCTGATCCGATTGCAACTTATCAAAATACCCAACAAGTCACGCAACAAACATCAACACAACAAACTGCACCCAAGCAAGAAACGGCGGATCAAGCTGAAATTCGTCAATTTGTGGCAACCGTTTTAGCTGATACTGAAGATGTGTGGACGCCGATTTTTCAGCAAAGTGGACGTCAATATAAAGAACCTGGTTTGGTACTTTACTCGGGTGTGACAGCTACTGCTTGTGGTGCAGGGCAATCAGCAATGGGTCCATTTTATTGTCCTGCTGACCAAAAAGTCTATATTGATACGGCGTTCTTTAAAGAAATGCGTAGCAAAATGGGTATGACAGGTGAACAGAACCAAAGTCAATTGCAAAACCAAGAGCGTGTCGGTGACTTTGCTATGGCATATGTGATTGCGCATGAAGTGGGGCATCATGTACAGACTTTATTGGGTATTTCCAAACAAGTTACGCAAGCACAGCAACAAGCTGGTAGTAAAGCACAAGCCAACCAATATTTGGTGCGTTTGGAATTACAAGCAGATTGTTTTGCAGGTCTTTGGGCTAAAAATAATCATCAACGTACTCACTTTTTGCAGCAAGGTGATATCCAAGAAGCCATGGATGCTGCGGAAAAAATTGGTGATGATTATCTCCAACATAAAGCACATGGTCATGTCGTGCCTGATAGCTTTACCCATGGTACCAGTGCACAGCGTCAGCGTTGGTTTATGCGTGGTTTTGATTCGGGTAATATTAATCAATGTGATACGTTTAATACACAACAGCTATAATTTTTGTTTAGAAAATACGAAAAAAAGCGATCCGATGATGCTCGCTTTTTTTGCTAAAAAACAATTTATTAAAAGATAAATTTACTTAAACCATAACCACTGATGGTAATAATCAAAATCGCCACCAAGACCATGAGTTTTTTCGGTTCAATTAAGTGTGTAAGCTTTGCGGCAAATGGTGCAACGATTAAACCACCTAACACTAAACCCAAAGTCACTAACCAAATCTGTGCAAAATCACTGAGTGTCGCCACAAACACCGCAGAAATCACCAAAGTAATAAAAAACTCTGCGGTATTGACTGAACCAATCGCCAAACGTGGATGAGCATTGGCACTCAATAGGTTTGTTGTGACAGTTGGACCCCAGCCACCACCACCCATGGCATCCATACCACCACCAAATACTGCAAGAGTTGGGATGCTTTTTTGTTTTTTATTCAAATCCAAATAATCTTTTTCAGCCTTTTTACGAAAAGCTTTAGAAAGAATATAAAAACCCATCAAAATCAAATAAACTTGAATAAATGGCTTAATCAAATTGCCATCTACTTGTGTCAATACATAAGCACCAATCGCTCCACCAATCGCCCCTGGAATCACCAAACGTAAAAACAGCATCCGATGCACATTGCCCAAACGTAAATGGCTCATACCTGATGCACCTGTAGTAAATACTTCTGCTAAATGTACCGCACCACTAGCGACTGCAGGCGGTACGCCATTGGCAAGTAAGAATGTATTGGACGTCACGCCATAAGCCATGCCCAAAGCACCATCTACCGCCTGAGCTGCCATACCGACTGCCAATGCTGCCCAAAAAATTGGGCTATTGATTATCGTAGAAAATAGCGTGCCGACAGAAAGGTCTTGTTGTCCTGTGAATTTGCTGATAATCAACACCAACATCAATAGCAAAATCGCCATCATCAAACGGCTAACGATTTTTACAAAGCGTTGTTGCTGTAAATCATTTGAATTTATGTCGGTAGGATTTTGGCTATCGCTAATGGTGGTCATGGCGTTGGCTTCCGTTACTGTCCGTAGAGCTATGAATTTGAGCAAAAATAATTCACTTTGCAATATTAACGATAAAAAATAATTTTAAAAATCACAATTTCTGCTATGTTTATCTAAGATGGCGATAATTTATGGTTTTTATTATGGAAAGAACGATTAAAATATATTTTTACTGTTGAGCATAAAATCATGAAATGTATATCAAATCTAAAATTATACCAATTATGTAAAATATCCTACCAATGAAAACCGTACACTTCCTTGCGAGCTATAGCTCTCATCAGTGCGAACGGTTTTCTTTTTTATGGTAATTTAATTTTTATAAATGGTATTATGTCGAAAAGTTATTGGTTTAGGTAAATTTTGCACGCATTAAAAAATCCATACCGCTAATCAGCGATATGGATTCTTTTATCACGTTTAACGATTATTTAAAGCGTTGACGGATATTTTCCATACTATAACCGCTACCGATTGCCAAAGACAAAAGGATACGAGATTTTTGTGGATTTAAGAAACCGCTACCGATACCTTCGTCAGCCGATACATCAACATAACCCGATGGCACACGAGTAGAACGCACAACTGGGAAACCTTTTGCGGTCAATTGTTTGACACGCTCAAGCAACGGCTTAGACAAACTGCCTGCACCCGTACCTGCAATCACCACACCTCTTGCACCTGCTGCAATCGCTGCATCAAGCTGTGCTGGAGAAGTGTCTTGATAGCCATAAATGATTTCCACTTTTGGTAATTCAGTCACTTTGCTCACGTCAAATTTTGACATATTTATTGGCATCTGTGGTGTATAGTAGAAATGTGGATCTAAACCGACCATTTGACCATAGTAACCAGATTCTTCCGAACGGAATGCATCAGGCGTATTGGCTTGCATCTTGGTGATATAATAACCAGAACCGATGCGATCGTTCATGACCGTCATCACACCACGATTTTTTGATTGTGGATGAGTTGCAACAGAAGCTGCTTGTAGTAGGTTCATATAACCATCCGCACTGAGGGCGGTAGATGGACGCATTGCACCGACTAATACGATGGGCTTGTTTGAGAATGTTGTTAAAGACAAGAAATAAGCAGTCTCTTCTAAAGTGTCTGTACCGTGCGTAATCACTACACCTTCTGTATCACCTGCCAAGTCTTGATTGATTTGATTTGCAAGTTTCAGTTTGATTTGAGTACTGACATCATTACTATCAACGCTAGAGATTTGATAGCCTTTGACATTGGCGATATTTTGTAATTCGGGTACACCATTGATTAATTTATCAACGTTGAGAGTAGCAACTGAATATTTTGAAGTATCCGTATTGCTGCTTGAGCTTCCTGCGATAGTACCACCTGTAGCATAGATGCTAAGATTTGGTAGAGCAAAACTACTGGTGGCAACGGTAAGTGGCAAAATCATGCCTAACATTACTTTTTTGATCATTGCGATCACTCCATGAAGTTTGAAGAATGGATATGTTAACTTTAAACGTTTTAAATAAAGCTAATTACATGAATTATACTGAATATGCTTTTCGTTACAAGCATAGTTGCTATGAAGTTATGCAAATAGCATCGAAGAGCGTAGTAAAAAAAGCATAATTTGTCTTAATGTATTAAAATTATTCAAAATATACATTTGTTCACTATTATATACATTGATCATACCAACCCAATAAAAGGTGTACTTTTTGGTTTAAATTTGTTTAAATAGCACAAATTTTTTTAGTGGCTTGAGCGATTGTCATGTCTATTCATTCTCGTGTGATTTATCCAGGGACTTTTGATCCGATTACCAATGGTCATATTGATTTAGTGACACGTGCTGCCAAAATGTTTGACGAAGTGGTGGTGGCGATTGCGATTGGTCATCACAAAAATCCTTTGTTCAGCTTAGAAGAACGTGTTGATATGGCAAAACAAGCGTTAAAGCATCTAGATAATGTGGAATTTATTGGCTTTGATGGTTTACTGGTTAATGTTTTTTTAGAACAAAAAGCGACTGCGGTGCTGCGTGGACTACGTGCGGTATCTGACTTTGAATATGAGTTTCAGCTTGCCAATATGAATCGCCGTTTAGAACATCGCTATGAAGCGGTATTTTTAACACCATCTGAACAAAATTCATTTATCTCATCGACTTTGGTGCGAGAGATTGCACGTTTATGTGGTGATGTCAGTCAGTTCGTGCCTAAAGTAGTAGAACAGGCTTTTTTAGAAAAGTTTAAGGCAGACTAGGTTATCGATTATGTTATCAGTCGTTTGCTTGGTATAACATGATATCAATTTGAAATAATGTTTAAATTTTTGCTTTGAAATAATTTAGTGGTGCGATATGGCATTAAAAATTACCGATGAATGTATCAATTGTGATGTGTGCGAACCTGTCTGCCCAAATGATGCGATTTTTATGGGTGAATTAATTTATGAAATTCACCCACAGCTTTGTACCGAATGCGTAGGGCATTTTGATACGCCACAATGCGCTTTGTTTTGTCCAGTCGATTGTATTCCCAAAGATGAAAATCATGTTGAAAGCCAAGAACAATTATTGCAAAAATATCAGCAATTACAAACACAAAAATCATCGTGAAATGTGATAAAAGCCAAGTCTTTTTAAAAAAATTATGCTAAAATTGTCCTTGAGTGAGCCAAACGATCGCTGCTGTGGAGGTCTTCGTGACTAAAGCAGGAGAGGAAAGTCCGGGCTTCAAAGGGTAAGGTGCCAGATAACGTCTGGGCGGCGTAAGCCGACGGCAAGTGCAGCAGAGAGCAGACCGCCTGTTTATCTTTGGATAAATCGGTAAGGGTGAAAGGGTGCGGTAAGAGCGCACCGCATGACTGGTAACAGGACATGGCAGGGTAAACCCCACCTGAAGCAAGACCAAATAGGAATCCGTATGGCGTGACCCGCGTTGGATTCGGGTAGGTTGCTGGAGCGTGTGAGTGATTGCACGCCTAGAGGAATGATCGTTCACGACAGAACCCGGCTTATCGGCTCACTCACTTATTTTCGATAATAATACAATATTCAGGAAAGGATAAACATGCTACGAGCCTTAAGCCTTGCATGGATCATAGGCATTGCATCGCTCAGTATTTTGCCGCTTTCTACATTAAAATTTTTACAGCCCATTTGGCAATATCATTTTGCGTCTTCCATTTTGACCATTATTCTGATTGTGAGTTTATTTTTTTCATTTGTATTATGGCAAATTAAAGTCAAAAATAACTGGATCATTACACGATTTTTATTAATCATTGTTGCTTGCACGAGCTGCTTTTTATTAGCATATCATTATACCGATCAGCAGATGCAACAGCGTTTAAGTCAACAAATCAGCCAACGGCAAAAAGTCGATGCGGTGGTGTATATTCAAAGTTTGAGTGAAGGCAAACTCAACGAACAACGTCAGCAAGCGACATTATTATTACCCAAACAGCAAGGTTTAAATAGCCTAAATCAAGCCAATAGCCTAAATATTTTACTTTATCCAAAACGGATTTATAATGCTGATGGGCAAGTGACAAGTTTAAGCTTTGGTGATGAAAATCAAGAAGATAGCAATTATTTAAAATTAGGGCATTATTATCAAGTCACTTTGGATTTAAAACCACCGCATGGCTATGCCAATATGGGCAGTTTTGATCAAGAAAAATGGTTATTACAGCAAGGTATTGTAGGAACGGCAACGGTATTATTTCAGAAGCCACTAACTGAGCATGAGATTATTCAGCAAGGTTGGTCGGATTTTGTCGCACAGCAACAAAATTGGCTACCGCGTTGGCGACTGAATATTGAAAAAATGCGATTGGCTTATCGTAAAGCCATTTTAAACAATCAACCTGAACAGCAATCTCGGGCATTATTATTGGGCTTACTGACTGGTGATAGAAGTGCCATTAATAAAGACACCACACAATTATATCAAATTATGGGGATTAGCCATTTATTGGCGATTTCAGGTCCGCATGTATTAATCCTTGCCAGTTTAGTCACTTGGCTAGTTATGGCGATTTTGCATTTTGCCATGCGTCGTAACTATAATAGACATTTGAGTTATTTATATCGTTATGTGCCTAAGCAATATCTATATCTGCCTTTATTTTTAATTTGCGTCAGTTTTTATACCGCATTTACCGGTTTTGATATTCCTGCGATGCGGACGTGGTTAATGGTCAGTTTATGTAGTTTGGCTTTATTACTGAATATCAGAATATCTTCGATAAATTTATTATTATTATCCGCATGTTTGGTATTATGTTTTGATAGTTTTGCCATGTTGTCTTCGGCATTTTGGTTATCCTTTTTGGCATCAGCGATTTTGCTTAAAGTTTATCGTGATATAGCTCAAGGTAAAAATCATGATGAAGATGAAATTGGTTTTACTGCAAAAATTAAACAAGCTATATTGGTATTATGGCAATCACAGTGGCGAATTAGTTTAGCATTGATTCCGATTGTACTATGGCAATTTCAAGCAGTATCGATGATTTCATTATTGATTAATTTAATTGCCATTCCATTTTTGTCAATCATTATTGTACCGATAAACATTATTTCTGCCCTGATTTATCCAATTTTACCGAGTTTGTCACAATTGATATGGTTATTATTAGCCAATTTATTAGCAGTATTTAATTTTATTTTAGATTTAATCCAACCATTAGCAGAAAAATTATATTTACTCAGTTGTTTAACACCTACAGCATTAATGTGTTTAACCTTTTCTATCGTGATTTTTATGTTGCCCAAAGGATTAGTACCACGTTATTGGGCATTATTATTTATTTTATTAGCTTATTTACCGCCACAACGTGCCATGCTGAATTTTGATATACTCGATGTTGGGCAAGGGCAAGCAACAGTATTGCGTACCAAACAGCATCAAATGCTGATCGATACTGGGGCTGGTGCATGGCAAGCAGGACAGCTATCGATGGGCGATCGAGTAGTATTGCCATTTTTACGGCAGAATGGTATTCGCAGTTTGGACGAAATATTATTATCACATTTGGATATGGATCACAGTGGCGGTGCAGAAACTATTATTAAAAATATGCCTGTTAAACAATTACGCACCAATGAATATGATGGTTATAAAACCAATTATGTCAATGTGCCTTATATTGAATGTAATCAAGGACAAAAATGGCAGTGGGATAATGTGAAAATACAGATATTATATCCACGGCAAGGACAGTCACGCAAAGATCAAAATGAAACATCGTGTGTAGTATTGATAGAAACCATGCAATATGGTGAACAGCCGATGCGAATTTTAATTATGGGAGATGTCGGTTTTGAAGGGGAATATTATCTCTTGCAAGATTATCCAAATCTGACTGCGGATATCTTGGTATTAGGGCATCATGGTAGTAAATATAGTTCGGCTTATGAGTTTTTAAAACAAATTAATCCACAGCTAGCCGTGATTTCCGCAGGTTATGATAATCGTTATGGTCATCCTACCGTAGAAACTTTAACACGATTACATGATTTAAATATTCCTTATGTCAATACTGCTGAAGTCGGCGCAGTGAATATTCAGCTCAAAGACCAAAAATCATTATGGCAGTGGTCGGCTTATCGTGCGACTAGACCGTGGCTGATGCCCAATAAAAATCAATTTATTCAATTAGGTTCAGATTAATAATGTACTGTGATTATTGTTTTTGGATGTTTCGAATTAAATCTAGAGCATCCTTTTCTGGCATAGTATAAAGATAGCCTGTTTTAGGGTTGGCTTTAAAACGTTTGTAAGACCAATGATAATGCTGTGGCTGATTTAAGATTAATGTTTGAATACGGTTTAATAATATCGTAGTGCCATCATTTTGTTTATCATAAATATCATCGGGGAAAGGTTGGATAGTTATATCAAAACCGCCATGCTGATTGCGTAAGGTGTATAATAATAAAGCACTGGCTTGAGTTTTTTGAATTAACTTTGCAGATAATTGGCTACTGTACAATGGCACACCAAACCAATCATACATCTCACCACCTTCGTGATCAGGACTGTGATCGGGTAAAATTGCGGTTACGCCACCTTGTTTTAGGGTTTTAAAAATCTGTTTTACGCCACTTTCATCGGTTGGTACTAAAGTCATTTGCTCTCTTGCACGAGCTTGCAACACATATTGGTTGGCTGCGGCATTTTTGGCAGGCTTATACATGATGGTCATTGGGGTAAATTGGCTCAGCCATGCATTCATCACTTCCCAAGTACCAAAATGAGGTATGACGATCACTACACCTTTTTTACGTTCGAGTGCCTGTTGCAAATATTCTTGACCAGTAACATTTTGAATCAATGCAATATTTTGCTGAGTAGAATTTCCCCAAATTTTTAAAAACTCTAAATAAGACTGTATTTCATTTTGCATCGCTTGCTGATAAATTTGTGCACGTTGCTGCTCACTATATTGTGGTAGAGCAATATCTATATTCAAGCGAGCATATCGTGCAGTTTTACTATTTTTAAGTAATTTGAATAATAATCCACTACTGGCTTGCAACAAAGATAAAGGCAAGCTAGACATAATACGAATTAAAGAAAATAATAAAAAAGACTTCATAGGCGGCAGTATGCTGGTGATATGTTTGGCAAAATTCATCGCAATAAAGATGGTATTATATCATGCATCGCTAAGATGACCTATGATGCATTCCCGAAAATAAGACCATCCTGATGATGTTGGCATGTTTAATTTTTGTTAAAAGATTGCTACAATATGTACAAAATGAATAGATTGATTTTTTATCTCATTTATGTGGTTTTAAAACAAATTTAAGCAGGAATTGATAATGACAGTGCAACAATCTTCAAGCCCAAACTTTGCAGACCAGATCGCACAGCAACAACATGCCCCCGTTAATTTTGAAAAACGCTCAGAATTTGATAGCCGACATAATGTATGGCGTTTTGCTTTTCAGGGCAATGCTAGCGAATATTTCAAAATTTGGATTGTGAATATTTTATTGACCATCGTCACTTTTAGTTTGTACTCACCTTGGGCTAAAGTGCGTCGTTTAAAATATTTTTATGGCAATAGCTATCTCAATCGGCATAAATTTGAATTTACTGGTGATCCGTGGCGAATTTTTATTGGGCGGATTATTGGTCTAGTGATTTATGGTATCTTTGTTGCAGTAACCAATTTTTCACCAAAATATTACCTATTGGTATTTATTCCTTTTATGTTATTCATTCCATGGGTGATTCGCTCTAGTTTGCGTTTTAATGCCCGTAATAGTAAATATGGTAATACACGTTTTCAGTTTGTAGGGAATCTAAAAACGGCTTATGCGATTTTAATCGGTGGATGGATATTGACTGTTTTCTCTGCTGGATTATTATACCCTTTAGTATTATATTGGTATAAACGTTATCAATTAGATAATCTTTATGTAGGTCAGATGCCATTCCGAATTCATTCTAGTATTGGTGATTTTTATAAGGCAATTATTTTACCGCTAATATTGGCAATTATTTTTATCGGATTTATGGTGTCTGGTATAGTTGGGATCATTGCTGGCTACAAAGATGGCAATACAGAAGAATCTGCTTATTTGGCTGTGGTGTTTTTTTTGGGAATCTATTTCTTTTTGTTTATGGCATTAACACCATTAGACCTCTTGCGAAAGTTTTGATATAATGACAAGATGAGATACGAAACAATCAAGGGCTTTAGCGACAGCCAA
>NZ_JBHFHK010000034.1:0-22746 GCF_041928215.1 Hubeiibacter jixunmingi
CCGATGAATCTTTTGCTGCTAATATCTATCTGGCTGCAACAATAATCAATTTGCGTTAATTGTCAACACGCCCTAGTCTATATCGTATCAAGAAATTTTAGTCGATATGTTGGACTAATTTTAGCCCAACATATTATTACTAAGATTATTTAAAGTTTTGTATTAAAAGTCAAAGCTAACACCAGCATTAATACTGCGTGCAGGAAGCGGAGCGATATAGCGTAAAGGCGAACTTTGAACACGTGCATCCTGATTTAATGCATTACTTACATTAGCAAAAAGATTCACTTTGGCTTTATTCCAATTCATCGTCTTGGCAACACTTAGGTCAAGCATACTATAACCAGGTAAGGGCACTTCAATATTGATATCTTTGCCTAAATATTTTGGTTTTGCATAATGAATTAAATTTACACCACTTGTCCAATCATTATATTTCCAATCTAAGCTCATGCCATAACGATTAGTTGGAATATTTACAAGATAGTGACCATATTCTTTATAGTCGCTTGGCTTGTTTTTTACCAAATCAGCAAATGCTTTTGCTTCAAAATCACCCCATTGATTTAAACTAAATCTCTTGGTGACATCAAACTCAAAACCATTCACTTTGGTATTAATTTGATTCCAATATTTTAATCGCAAGCGATTACCTTGGTTTCCACTTGTACCAGATGAGCGTAAATAATAGAAACCATTAAAATTATGCTGATAAGCTGTGGCATTAATATCTAATGTTGGATAATTGAGTAGTAATGATAATTCAGTACTTTTCACTTGCTCAGACTTAAGTTTTTGATTGCCTTCTTCTTGCGTCATGGTGCTCAGATGTGCTCTGCTGGCATAAAGCTCATTTACTTCTGGTGCACGATTGGCATGTGCATAACGCGCATTTACTGCGATATTATCAGTGATATTTAGTTTTGTTGCCAAATCATAACTGTTTAAGCTGAATTTGGTATCGATGAGACTTTTGCCATTTGGTGATTTATTGGTAAGTTTAAAATCACTTTTTTGTATGTCATGACTTACATTTTCATGGCGATAACCAGCGCTCAAAGTAAATGGCTTAAAGTTTAAGTTTTGTGTGACAAAGACAGCTTGTTTTTTTGTATTGACATCAGGTAAATAACGCTGCTGACCATTGCCTTGGATACGACGTCGAGAGAAATCAACACCATAATCACCAAAAATCGTTGCTTGATTCAGATCAAATTGGTATTGCCCCAAAATATTAGCACTGTAGGTACTAAAGTGATATGTATTGGCTGTCATACTGCCGACCAATTCACGGTTATTTTCCTTTACTTTTGCCAAATTCACTTTCAAATCATTTAACCATGTATATGGCAATTCGATTTGTGATTCGACTAAATATTTTGTCTGATGAACATCAATGCTTACGGGTAAATTTGCACGATAATCTTGGCTATTATTCAGATTAGATAAAGAAAATCCTGGAAGACCATAATGACTCTTTTTACGATCCATCGCAACAGCGACATAACCTTGATCAAAAAAGTAACTACTTGAAATACCGAAGCGTTGATTATCTAACGCACTATTGCCAAGTTTTTTATCATAGTTTTCAGTAATATCTGAGATTTTGCTAATCCGTGAAACACTCTCAGGCTCACCAGCTTGATATTGTGGATTAAGAGCGGTTCTTGGTCTTTTTGCATCGTTGGTATATACATCGCTAGGTGATAAACCATAATCATCGTATTTTTGCGTGTATTTTAACGTAACTGGGTCGATATAATCAGTCAATAAATATTTCTTTGACTTTGGATTGAATATAAATTCTTTTTGGGCATACATTTGGCAAGCATCACCTAATGCAGTATTAATCCCCAAACCATAGGCATTTGTTCTGATCAGCTGAGTTCTACATACATCAGCCTTACTACGACCAACGATATCATAACCATTTGATTGTAATCGAGAATAGATCAGGTTTAGACTCAAGTCTTTTTGGTTGTTAAAATTAGCTTTAATACCTTGTGCATTTGGTGCGTTGGTGCCCGTTCTCATGATCAGTTGTAATTGTTGTGGTTTTTCTTCCATTTCTCTTGAAATCAAACCACTATCTACTTGAACACTACCACCAATCGCTTTTCCGCCTTGTCGAATAATATCGTTATGCTTGGTGATTTCCATATTTTGGCTAAATAACGGATCAAACATAATATTGGTTGCAGGGTTGATTGCATTCAATCCACCTACCGCAACATTATCTTCAATAAAGCTCACACGATGCCCAGATAAACCACGAATAATCGGTGAACTTGAATGTGGGCCAAAGCTTCCTGTATTCACGCCAGACACTTTTTCAAGTGCTTCGCCTAGCGTATGAACATGGCTTTGTTGAGGTTGGGATACCACTTTTGTGCTTGGACGGTGATGGTCTGTTGCAGTGATGACGATCGGTGCAAGTGTCATCGTTTCTGAACTGTCAGTTACTGCTGGAGACGTTGCGACTTGATTGTCGTTGGCAAATACACTGTGAGAGGCAAGGGAGATCATCAGTGCTAAATATCTTAAACGCATAAATTACTCGAATTCATATCAGATTATATAAGAAAAATGTTATGTTATAACGTACCAAATTATAACAAAAATCATATTTGTTGTAAAACTAATGGAATGAATTATCAAGTTTTCACGATTATAAACGGAGTGTGATAGCAGGAATGGGAATAAATTTCTCTTTAAAGTGAATTGAATTCAAAATGGCATCTATTTATTTTGGTTATTTTTTATCTCATTGTACAAATTACAATAAGAACAACAACATATACGAACCACATTATCTAAAACATACTCTGCCATATATTTAAACTTCAATGATTAAATCTATAAAAAAGGATTAGCGATTTCATCCCCTTGTGGCGAATTGGCGACTTTTTCGGGCAAATCCTGTTGCTGTAAAAAGGTGATAGCATCTTGCAAAATGGCTTGTAACGCCAAGGCGTCTTGTAGACTGGCTTGGTCAAGCTGTAAATTTAGACTGCCATAAATGGATAATCTATCACCCTGATTTTCAATGGTTAAATCGTCAATCATCGTACTTGTCGTATCGTCAGCAAAAGCTTTAAATTGTGTCATGATTATGTCCTATACATTGATTTTTAAGCCATTACACCTTATCACGTAACCATTCTAACAATGAGATTTTTAACTCTTGTTTCACCTGATCTTTTAGCGGTTGTTGATGATTACGCTCTGGCTCATTGCTCACCAACTTTAAGATTTTATCGGTGCTTAAGCCGTCTGTTTTAGCGTTTTTCGCAGTAAATTGCTGTTGCGTTGCTTTGATTTGTGCTTCGCTCACACTCGGCAAACAATCTGACATTTTGGTATTTTCCACTAAGCTGACAATGCGATTGGCTCGCACCTGATTGGCAGTGAGCGGTAAATCATAACGCTGTGATTTGAGCTGATTGCTGACCTGTGGATATAGGCTGATACCAATACGTTTTTCCAGTTGGCAAATGCTCAATACTTCGGCAGTACGACTGTCATCATTTTTGGATAAATAAGCACTGATAATCCCTGACTTTGGCAAATATACTGCTTTATAGACATGACTAGGCACCAAAACTTGGCTGTTCGGCTTGATAGCACGTACGGTAGCATCTAGATAAGCACTACCTGTAATCACATAAGCATCTTCTTTGTAGCGTGTTACCAATGTTCGAGTGGCCTCTTCAATCTCACGCCATGTATTTTGATTGTTTACAGGGTGTTGTGGGGTGATGTTCGCCAAAGAAAAACTATCAAATTGCGAATTTTTGTCATACATATCGCCATTCGGTGCCATGTGTCCACGGTCAAAGCCTGAACTACGATAATCTGCCAAAGTCGAGCGTACAGACGCAGGCAGACGAGTTTCTTCATGGAAACTGTCTTCACGTTTTAATTTTTGGCTCAAACGCTGTGGAGTGAGCTTTTCTGCGACCCAAAGTGGTGTGCGAGATACGCCCGAATACATCACATTAAAACCATTAAAGCATAATGGATAAGTTTGTTTTTTAAGTTTATTATTGATCAATTCTGGTGCAGTATCGGCATAAAATTGGCTTAGACAGCGTTGATTAAATAAATCAGCTTGGTTACTATTTCCGCTATTATGACCAATACCAGTATTTTGAATATCTGCCGTTGCATTATTGATTTCGTTTTTAATGCTGGATAAATCGACACTATCTAAGGTACAACCTGACAATAAAATCGTCACAGCGATTATACTTAAATAATGCTTTTTAATTTTGTGCTGATTTTGCTGAATCATGGCAATACCTATAGATAATAGAAATGATTTGATGATGATGACTTTATTCTAACAAAATTATCTTACTTTATTTAATTATTTTATTGAATTTTTTGTAAATAAATTCCAAACACATCACATAAACAAATAAAGATGCTGAATTTGTATGGCTTTATACTTTGGTGATATAGACAATCATATTTTTTTGCCTAAAATAGTGCAACGCCAGCCAGTGATTTTATGGATTTATTTATGCCAATTACAACAGGCAATTATCGTCGCAATATCACCTATTCAGTTTTTCGAGGATTAAAAGCTTATAGTTTGGTATTGCTTACTTTACTGTTATGGCAAGCAGTGATTGCTTTTGGTTTATTACCTGATTATTTATTACCCTCACCATTACAAATTGTTAAAGCATTTTTTGATGATTTTTCCTTATTGATGGGTCATGCCAAATATACTTTGTTTACCGCATTTATCGGGACATTGATTGGTTTGATTTTAAGCTTTGTATTATCTATTTGTATGGATACTTCCAAGGGCTTTCGCAATATGGTTTATCCGATTATTTTGTTGAATCAAACCATTCCAACCATCGCCATTGCACCATTGTTGGTGATTTGGCTGGGCTATGGCATTTTACCCAAAGTCGTTTTGGTGATTTTGGCAGTCTTTTTTCCCATGACCATTGCATTGTTGGACGGCTATCGCTCGGTGACGCAAGAGCAGCTGAATTTATTTAAATCCATGCGTGCTACGCCTTATCAAGTTTATAGACACCTAAAGATTCCATCAGCGATGGGTTATTTCTTTACGGGACTTAAAGTCGCATTGTCTTATGCCTTGATTTCAGCAGTGATTGCCGAATGGCTGGGTGGCTACAATGGTTTGGGGGTCTATATGACTCGGGTACGTAAGTCGTACGAGCTGGACAATATGTTTGCAGTCATTTTTTTCATTAGTTTTTTGACGCTTTTGTTAATTTCTATAGTAAAATTACTGGAAAAACGTGTATTGCGATACCAATCAACCTCAGGATGATAATGCTATGTATTTCACCACCACTTTAGAGAATTCTTTTAAACAGTCCCTCAAATTACTGTGTGCCAGTATGTTAGGGCTGACGCTCGTCGCTTGCCAAAAGCCTGCCGAGCCAACAAAAACAGAAAGTGCTGCAAGCCAACCTGCACAAGCCAAAGTTGAAGATCTCGTGATTGCTTTGGATTGGGTGCCGAATACCAACCATACGGGCTTATATGTGGCAGTTGAGCAAGGTTATTTTAAAAATCAAGGCTTTAATGCCAAAATCGTACAGCCAAGCGAAGATAGTACATCAACATTGGTTGCCAGCAAACGTGCTGATTTAGGGGTGTATTTCCAGCCGAATATGGTAAAACGCTTAAATAAAGGCGAGCCAATTACCGCTGTAGCAGCAATTTTACAGCACAATACCGCAGGTCTATTGTCATTAAAAAGCTTGGATGCAAAAAGCCCGAAAGATTTAAAAGGCAAGCGTTATTCGACTTGGGAAGATCCGATTGATGATGCGACTGTAGCAGCTTTGGTTGGTGAGCCTTTGCAAAAAATTCCTGGGGAAAGTACGGATGCTGGTACTGCTTTGCGTATGAATCAGTTTGATTATATTCTTGCCTATTATGGTTGGGATGGTATTCATTCAAAAATTAAAGGCATTGATACCAATTTCTTTTTCTTAAAAGATTATCAGCCTGTGTTTGATTATTATTCGCCAGTGTTGATTGCCAATAGTGATAGCTTAAAACAGAATCCAGAGCGTTATAAAAAAGCGTTGGCAGCGATTCGTGAAGGTTATATTTATGCGGCACAACATCCTGTAGAAAGTGCCAATATTTTAATCAAGCACGCACCTGAGACCAATAAAGAATTGGCAATCGAAAGTCAAAAATATATCTCAACACAATATCTCATGGATAATGGTGACTGGGGACGTTTTGATTATGCACGTTGGGATCGATTCTTTAACTGGGTATATCAGCAAAAACTTATCGAAAAACCATTTCCAAGTAAAGCTGGCGTAACCAATGATTATTTGCCTAGCCCAATGGAAAATAATCCAGCCAGTGCGGCACAATCAGCAAGTAGTGAAAAATAATTCTATTTTGTACTGGTGTATGGGGGCGTATTAAATACGCCCTTATATATAATTTGAAACACAAATTTTTATTGAAATCAATAAGGTATCTGACATGAAAGATAATTATAAATTAAAACTGGAAAATATTTGCCATCATTTTGAACAAAAGCCACTATTTGAAAATCTTCATCTCAATATTCAACAAGGGCAAATCATCGCAATTGTGGGTACTAGTGGTGTCGGAAAAACCACTTTATTCAATATCGCTGCAGGTCTTATTGCACCTAGCCAAGGTAAAGTATTTATTGATGGTCAAGATGTTACTGCTCAAGCTGGACATGTCGGCTATATGTTGCAAAAGGATTTATTATTACCATTCAAAAGTGTATATGGCAATATCGCTTTATCATTAACGTTAAAAAATCAATCTTCTAAAGAAATTGAAGAAAAAATTCAGCCTTTACTCAATGATTTTGGTTTAACGGGTTTGGAACATAAATATCCACATTTATTATCAGGTGGGCAAAGACAACGTGCGGCATTATTACGTACGTATTTAAGTAATCAAAACTTGATGTTATTGGATGAACCATTTTCTGCCTTAGATTTTGTGACTAAGAATAATATGTACACATGGTTTAAACAATTTCAACAAAAATTAGATTTAACTTGTTTAATCATTACCCATGATATTGATGAAGCAATTTATTTGGCAGATCGCATTTATATTTTAAAAGGTTTTCCTGCACAGCTGACACAACGATTTGATATTCCAAAACAGAATGATTTTTTACAAAGCCAAGATTATTTAAAATTAAAACAACACATTTTTCAGGCGATTCAGGCGTAAAATGTCTATTTAAATCAAAGCAAAAGCCAAAACCATGCTATAATCGCTAAAAAATAGCCAATGATGCCTAGCCATGAGTGTAAACATTCTTCAAAGTCAAAATATCCACATTTTATTTGAACATTTACAGGCACAAATTCAGCAGTATCGCCAGTATCAATCGGTCTTTGCTCCGATACATGTAGTCGTACCCAATCACGGCATTTCACAATGGTTGACTCAACGCATCGCCCAAAAACAAGGCATTCATGCCAATATCAACTATACCGCTTTGCGTACTTTACAATGGCAACTTTATCAACAAGTCTTGGGTCAAAAACGGGTCGCTGCCGCACCGCATATGTTGAATATGAAATGGCGTATCTTTTTATTTTTACAGCATTTTTGGCGACAGTTTCAACAAGGAAAAATTGATGAACAACACGCCCTATACTCAATTTTACAACATGTAGAACAGCATTATCCATCTAAAATCACGGCTGACAGGACGCACGATATCGAGCCTAATGAGCAAGATAAAAAACAAAAAGACTTGATTCGTAAGCAAGAAAATATGCTGTACTGGGTGGCAGACCATTGCTCACGCTTATTTGCCAACTATATGATTTATCGTGGAGAATGTGTTAAAAATTGCCCGAATGGACAGTGTAATTGTCGGCAAAATTGGCTGAAATCTTGGGGCAAAAATCAGCCTTTAAGCGTCAATTATCAGCAATTGCGTGCCAAAATTGATAATCCGCTAGTCAATCAAGCCCAATCTAACCAGCAATCAGCACAAGTAACAGCACAAGTAACAGCACAACAAGCACCGCCCGAACAACAATTACAACTAGACTACGCCAGTCAGTTGGAACAGTGGCAACGCTTTATTTGGTTTCATGCTTTTGCCGATGATTTTGAGCAAATGCAAAGCATTGACCGTGATTTTTGGCAAAGTTTGGCGAACGATGCACAGCAAGTACAAAAGTTACCGGCACGGATTTTTTTATTTACTTTGTTAGAGTTACCGCCTGCACAATTGGCATTTTTACAGCGGTTGGGGCAATATGTGGATATTATTTTGTTCCATTATAGCCCATCAAAAGAGTACTTTGCCGACAGTGTCGATCCACGTTGGAAAGCCAAATTTAGCATGGAAAATCCACAAGCGGCTGCTTATTATGACAGTCATCATGCCCTTTTGACCCGTTTGGGTAAACAAGCTCGTGACCATAGTGCTTTATTGGTGGAATTATCGGGCGGTGAGTTTGGTGGCGAATGGATTGATGATTTTAGCGAGTTTGAACCGCAAAATTTATTACAAAAATTACAAAGCGATATTTTACACTTAAGCGATAGCAAAGCCGCAATTTATACACTGCAAGCTGATGATAAATCTATACAATTTCATATTTGTCATTCTACTTTACGTCAGCTCGAAGTGCTGAAACAACAGCTGTTACATTGGCTCGATGATGCCGATGCCAAAGCTCGTGGTGAACAGCGTCAGCCACAAGATATTTTGGTATTACTACCCGATATTCAGGGCAGTGCCGAGCAAATTCGCACCGTATTTAGCCGTCAGCATGAACAAAATGCAGGCTATGTACCGATTAAAATCAGCGGTATCGCCCCGACCGATGCCATGCAATTATGGCAAGCCATTCGCCACCGTATGCAATTGTTACAACAGCGATTTAGCATCAGCGAGTTTATGGAATGGCTGAGTTTGATGCCGATACAGCAAGTGTATGGCTTGGACTATGATGCCTTGCAACGTATCCAAAAATTATTGGAAAAAGCAGGCTTTCGCCGTGGTTTTGATACCGAGCATCTAAAAAATACTTTGGTCAAACAAGATACCGATTATCGTTTTAGCTTTTATGCCGCTTTGCAACGTTTGAGCTTATCTATTGCTGTGCCTGAACGCAGTCTATTTCATGGTGTGTTGGGCATGGCGGAAGTACAACATAGTGATTTTGAGTTGATTGCGATTTTATTAAAAATTTATGATGATTTAAATCTGCGTCGTGATTGGTTAGCCCTAAAAAATCAACATGATGGCGTACAACAACAGTTGGATTTAATCGAACAAGAATTGCAAGCTTTTCAACAACATTCAGGCTATAAAGTGGTGGACAATGCCCTAAAAACCTTAAGCCGTACCATTCGTATGTCGCTGTTACAGTCCAATACTTTATTTAGCCAAGCGTTAAATTTTGAAAAATTATCAGGTGATCATCAGCCGCAAAAAGCACAAATTGATTTATTTTCTAATCAAGCACAGCAAGCCAGTTCAAGTACAGAAATCCGTCTGCCTTTGCAATATTTATTGGACGAAATCAGCTCTAGCGTAGAACATCAAGTGGCACAAACCGAGCCAACAGGGCAGATTACTTTTGCTCAGATTGGGCAGTTGCGTCCATTGCCATATCGATTGATTGTGGCGTTGAATTTGGATGCAGGCGTGTTCCCAAATCGTGATCATCGCATTGCCTTTGACTTGATGGCGGAATTGCGTGGCGAGTTGGGAGACCGCTCACGGTTGGAAGATGATCAAGGTTCATTCTTAGATGCTTTGTTGCAAGCTCAAGATGCTTTTTGGGTGTTTTATAATGGTTTTGATAGCCAAGGCAGTAACACAAAACAGCCGTCGAGTATTGTGCAAGAGCTGATGAGCCATATTAGTTTGATTAGTCAGGGTGATATCAATCAACAAGATAAAGTGCATATCGCAGGCATTGACGTGGTGCAAGGCTTGCAACAGCTGTATCATCTACATAGCTTACAGCCTTTTGCGGTGGATAATTTTATCGCCAAACAGCCTTTGGCATATCATAGTCAATGGTTTGATGTGGCACAGCAATTGCAAAAAGCCAAAACAGAGAACAAGAAAGGAGATCAAGCAAAAAGCGAACACTGGCGAGATGCGGTCAGCCATCCGATTGATTTTGCTCAAAGTCTACAGCTTACCGCTGAGCAATGGATTAAAGATTTAAGCCATCCAGAACAGCTATATTTAAGCAGTATTGCAGTGCAAAATATCAAGACTAAACAAGAGCTTAATGATTTTGAATCGTTAAATTTAAACAATTTGGAACGCTATCAATTGCAAGAACAATTGCATCAATATATCGATCCAAAACACAGCTCAGGGCAACTTTCACCACAGCAAAGCCATGTTTTACAACAACAATTACAAGATATTTTACCGATTGGGGCGGTGCAACAGCCAGCATGGACATTGGCGCAAACCCAATATGCGGAGTTATTCCAACAAGCCCAACAATACGGCAGTATTAGTCCGTGTAAACATCGTACATGGCAATTGTCGGTCAAAGAAGATGCCGATATTCCAGTTAAAACAATTGAATTTTCCATGGCTGTACCGGATTTCCCCCCTGATGCAACACAGAAAAAATGGGTGGACTTTAGCATTAAATCCGAGAAACCTGAGCGTCGTCTTGCCGATTGGCTGCATTATTTATTATGGCGAGCCAGTGAGTCGGCAGATGGTGAGTATCGTTATATTAAACTGTATAAAAATGCCACAGTGACGATTGAAAATATTAGCCAACAAGATGCTTTAAAATACTTAAAAGCGTGGATTAAAGTATGGTTTTTGGCACAGCAACAGTTACTGATTTTACCGCCACATTTATTGATGGATATATTGGCGGAGAATACCAAAGCCAATAATAAGGCTGTACAATGGATGCATGACGAGCAAGGCGAATTATATATTCAAAACTTAGATGTTTTAATTAAAAAATGGCTAGACTCACCTTATAATGCAAAAGATTATCAAACCGAATATTATGATCTCAATGATGATTGGCAATTATTGATTGATAAAGATAAAGCCAGCCAGCAATTTAATATTGCCGTGCAGAAATATGCCGAAGATTTATATTATCCAATCTCAGAACATATGCAAGTGGAGAAATAATTATGCAAAATAATATTGCCAAAAAAAATACATCTTCGCAAAGCAAAAGCATCGTTGCGTTTAAAGATAATCCTTTGCTAAAAATTTCATTGCAAGGTTTGCATTTGATTGAGGCATCGGCAGGTACGGGCAAAACATGGACGCTATCCAATCTGATGGTGCGGATTTTGACCGAGAAATATTGGTCACAGCAAGTGATTGCCACCACTTTTACCCGTGCGTCGGCGGCAGAGCTAAAAGAACGTATTGCTCTGAAATTAAAAGAAGTTTATCAGTTGGCATTAAGATGGCAAGTGGTTGGTTTGGATAGCAAGCAGGTCGAGCAAGATTTACAGCAACAGACTTTGGAATTGCATTTATTTCAGCAGTTTTATTTGCAAAAAAGTGGGCAAGATAATTTATATTTAATCAATCGTTTACGTATTATTTTAGATACTTTAGATGAATTATTTGTCGGTACGATTGATAGTTTTATTCAAAAGATTTTAAAAGAATTTGCTTTTGAAAGCGGTAGCACATTGACTGCCCAAATGAGCGAGCGTAAAGATGAGCTGATTTTGCAATTGGTGCATGACAGTCTAAGACAATGGATTCAGCAACAAGACCCTGATTTAATTCAAAATCTGATTTTGGCAAATGTACTTAAATCGCCTGAAGATTATCTCAAAATCGTGTCGGATAGCCTAAACTTTCCCCTAGCGATTGTACTTAAGCCACAACTCGATAATGTTGATGTGAGTGAAATTGAAAAAATTCTTTATGAATTAAAACCATTAATTGCTCAAGATGACATTTTAAAAGAATTTTATTTACCGACAGGGCAATATAATGCTGCTTTTCATGCTAATTATTTAAAAGATAACCCTTTACAACAAGCATTAACGGTTGCTTTACCTGCATTATTTCAAGAATTTCAAACAAAAAATTATTTAAATTACGCTGAATTTATTGAGCAAATTGTATTAATTTTTAATAGAAAAAATGGTGAGCCAAGAAAGCAATTTTTTACCAAAAAAATTGCAAATGCAGAACAATTATTTTTTCAACAACCAATTATTCAAGGTTTACAACGGATTGCTGAGATTCATCAAGCATTTATTCATCATTTGGAAAATTATGCTCAAGCCATCGAATATGAATTATGCCAGCAAGTAAAACAACAATTACCCAATTTATTGGCACAATTGGGCGAAACCACTTTTAATCGCCAAACGCAACGCTTACATCAAGCCTTGCAACACGATAAGGGACAGCAGATTGCCCAAGCGATTGCATCACGTTATCCATTGATTTTGGTGGATGAATTCCAAGACACCAACCAAGAACAGGACGATATTCTCAAAGCTATTTGGCGACAGCCCGAGCGATTAAAGCAAGCCTGTTTTATTGCCGTAGGCGACCCTAAACAGGCAATTTATGGCTTTCGTGGTGGTGATATTTTAACCTATTTTAATGCTTTTAATGATATTGCCAGCAAAGATGGGCAGTTTTATCGCCTTGCCAAAAATTTCCGCTCTACCCCAAAACTGGTGCAAGCGGTGGATGCATTATTTCAGCGACAGCCTGATTTTGGCGAACAGGTGGAATATTATACCGCTGAAGTGGGTAAGGATAATGCAGAAATTTTGTTTGAAAATCAGCAATATATCACCCCTTTGCAATTAATTGAATTGAGCGATGAACAAAATAAAGAACAATATCAAATCGTTGCCGATAAGGTTGTGGATTTACTCACCCAATCGCAACAGGGCAGTTTATACCTTGCCAAAGCAGATCAACCCGATAATAAAACTGCAATTGATGCCACAGATATTGCCATTTTATCTACCGCAAATCATGAATTAGCCAAAATGCAACAGGCATTGTTAAGACGTGGTATTGCGGTACAGATTGTCAGCCGTGAAAGTGTGTTCGGCAGTACCATTGCCAAAGAGTTATTGGCGATATTGCGTGCAGTGCAACAGCCCGACCAAGAACGTATCTTAAAACGTGCCTTGATTAGCCCGATGATGGACATAAAATTGAGCGAGATTCAACAGTTTAGCGAACAAGCCAGTCAGTTTGAACAATATATACAAGGCTTTTATCAAGCTCGACAATTATGGCTAGAGCAAGGCTTTATGACGGCATGGCAGTGGCTGAGCGAAAAATATAAATTTTGGTTGAATATCAGTCAGTATTGCGGGCGTTTTGCAGAACGTTATTTGGTCAATGTTCAGCATCTGATTGAATTAATGAATAATTATGCACAGCATCATAGCAGTATTTCGCATATTTTGGATTGGTTGGCACTGAAAATTACCCAACAGCCGAACGGTGAGCAATATATCGAACGGGCATTGAGTGCAGCGGAAGGCGTGCAATTGATGACCATTCATGGTTCAAAAGGGCTTGAATTTAAAATTGTATTTTTATTGCATAGCGATAAAGATGGCAGTAGTAAATCAGGACAAGGCATGACCTTTTTCTTTCAGCATGATGCCAAAAGTCACAGCACACAGCGTGTCATTGCCCTAAGCAAAGCACAGATTGCCAATAATCCACAAGCTCAGCAAGACAATGATGAAAAAATCCAAGCCGAAGACCATCGCCTATGGTATGTGGCATTGACCCGTGCCAGTCATCGTATGTATATGTTGCAAAAGCAAGTCAAAGAAAGTGAAAACAAGCCCAAAAGCGGTAAAAATTCAGAGCAAAATGAGGCAAAAAAAGTATCATGGGCGGTAAATTATTGGCTGAATGCTCAAGATGAGGCTTTTGCACATGATGGCTTTGTAAAACAGCAATTGAGTGATGATGAGTTTAAACAAATTGTAAGTAATAATAAAAATGCTTTGCCAGCGTTAAAAAATCCTGTGCAACATCGCCAAGCATTACAAGCACAAGACTTGCCAACAGCCCGTTTTTTTGCCAAAACCCGAACCAGTTTTACCGCTTTAACCAGTCAGCAACATGCTTATAAAGCATCGCAAAGCCAAGATCATTTGGTGGAAAATGCCGAAATCGCTCAATCGGCTGATGATGAAATCAATCAATTATCTAATACGGATTTTATTGCTGAAAATCAGTTAGATAATAAAGATGCGGAACCAATCAGTTGGATTGCACAGCACTTTGCCAAAGGTACACAAGCAGGTAATTGCTTGCATGAATTGTTAGAAAAATTGGATTTTCAACAGCCGAACACTTGGGCGAATGAAATCTACTATCAATTGCAACAGCATCAATTATGGCACGCTTTGCTTGAGCAAGTATTACAGCAAAATAGCTTAAATCAATCTACTGAAATCATAGATGTTACACAGTTGGATTATCAGCAACAAAAACAGCTCAAACAGCAAATTGTAGAGCTGATGCAACAATGGTTAAAGCAGATTTTAACTACTCAGCTCAATCCACAAGGCTTGACTTTGCAACAACTTTTACCATCGCAACGCTTTGCCGAATTTGGCTTTTATATGGGATTGGCAGATCATGCCTTGCCACATATAGAAATACAGAGTTTATTTCAACAGCATGGTATTGAGCTTGCAGAGCTAAGCAAAGCCTATACCGCACGCTTTTTAAATGGGGCAATTGACTTGGTATTTTTTGATGGTCACAAATATCATATTGCTGATTTTAAAAGTAATTATCTCGGCGATGCACAGCAAGATTATGCTACAGAACACTTGGCAGACAATATGAGCCATGCCAGTTATTGGCTACAAGCGGCGATTTATTTGGTAGCATTGCATCGTTATTTACAAAAAACCTTGCCCGATTATGCTATTGAATCGCATTTGGGTGCGGCACATTATCTGTATTTACGTGGCATGGCTGGAAAAGATGGATCAAATCATGGCGTATATCATTGGCAGCCTGATGTAAGTTTGATTTTGGCATTAGATCAATTATTGGGTTATCCAAATGAGGCGGAATAAGGTGAATTCTGTAGAAATTGTGGATAAGTTTGTGCATAATACTGTGTGTAACTATGTGCATAAACTGTGCGTAAGATTGTGGATAACCCTGTATATAACCTTGAGTATAACTGTATCAATAAGATGTTTATAAATTTAAAAGTCGAATTAGAGCCAAACCACTGGGCAATCCGTTTTAGTGAAATGCTCACTCAAGCACCGTTTTATAATGGTGAGAAAGTTGAACAAATTCAGCATATTATACAGTATTTGTGCCAGCAAATCGAGCAGGGCGATAGTTGTATTCAGTTAGATAGTCCGCCTCATTTTTTACAAGAACTATGTGATTTTAAGGTGGATAACACAGCAATTTTAGCAAAAGATTTGTCCACAGCGACACAATTACCACAGACAGCACCTCTACTGTGGCAAGCACCGTATTTATACCTGTATCGTTATTGGCGATTAGAGCAAGATTTGGCACAGGCAGTGCGGCGATTATTACAACAAAAAGTAGAGCAGATTGCTGAAAGTGAGTTTAACGATATTTTAAAAGATGAGCATCAAAAACAAGCCCTTGCCATTGCGGTCAATCAGCCGTTTGCCATGATTACCGGTGGCCCTGGTACAGGTAAAACCTATGTGTTAACCCGTATTGTGGGTGTACTAAAAAAATATCATCCAAAAATACGAATAGCCATGGCAGCCCCAACAGGTAAAGCAGCACAGCGTATGCACGAGGCATTACAGCTGGCTTTTAATGATGATAGTTTTAAAGAGCAGCATTTAGATCATGACGATTTTAAATATCAAACAACACAAACTTTGCATCGTCTATTGGGGCTAGGTACACAACACACGCCACGTTATCATGCCGAGCATCCATTGCCTTATGATGTGGTGGTAGTCGATGAGGCATCGATGTTGGATTTGAATTTGGCAAAAATGCTCTTTGATGCGATTGGTTCACATACTCGCTTGATTTTATTGGGGGATGCTCAGCAACTGAGCTCGGTCGATGTGGGGCATGTTTTGGCGGATTTGCAAGCGGTGCCTGTCTTAAAATCTTATCAAGTCAATTTACAAACCAGCAGACGATTCTTTGCCAATGCCCATATTGGACGTTTGGCAAAGGCAATTTATGCCGATAAGAAAGAGTATCAAAATGAAGATATTAGCACTTGGTTACAGCAACTTGGTGCAGAAAATTTACAACACATCCAACAATTTGATAATGCTAAAATAAGCTTAGTACAATCCGAACAAAAAGATTGGCTCGGTTATTTTCAGATTGAAGAAAGGCATTTGAAAACACACGTTACGCAAATTTATGACTTTTTATGGCATGGCTATGCAGATTATGTGCGAGCTTTAAAGCAATATAAAAGTAATGAAATCAGTATTATTGAGTTATTTAAACAATTTGATCAATATCGTATCTTATTGGCGATGCGTTATTTTAATCTAGGCTTATCAGCGATTAATCAGATGATTAGCCAGCGTATTCAAGATACTTTTCAGCATAAGCAGTATAGTGAATGGTTTTTTGGGCGTGCGGTGATGATGGGCTACAATGATTATCAATCGGGCTTATCCAATGGTGATATTGGATTGTGCGTTAAAGTGAATCAACAAGATAGAAATGATCCTAATATTAATCGTGATGGGTATTTATCTGAAAGTGATGAATTTATGGTGTATTTCCCAAGTCTAAAACGATTTATAGGCGTGGCACGTTTACCGCAAAGTATCGAAACCGCCTTTGCTTTAACCATCCATAAATCACAAGGTTCGGAATTTGAACACGTTGCAGTATTACTCGATGAGCGGGCGGAAAATCTATTGAGCCGTGAATTATTTTATACTGCTGTAACACGTGCCAAAAAAATGGTCAGTTTATATGCCAGCCCGAAGGCAATCACTCAAAGCTTAAATGTACAGAGTCAACGCAAAAGTGGACTCAGTGACCAAATCAATCGGGTATTGTAGTCATAGCTATGACCGGACTTTATCTTACAAATCTTAAGTCGAATGTTAAAGAAATAAGGCTTATCTTAGACTTTTGTCTAATAGTGCGGATTTTTCTTTATCGGTTTTTCATATTAACATTAATATTGTAAGCAATTGCGTACATGATGTGTTGTCATTTGCTATAGAAATTTGGAATACATTTCATCATAATATGTTCATACAATAAGAATGAGTATAGATGCTTTCCGTGATGGAGTAAATGCTGTCAAGGAAATGGACAATACTTAGCGTCTGCTGATAGTCTTTAAAAACTACCAGCGATGTGAACTTCTTAAGCCTTATGATTTTGGGAGAGGTCATGAGGCTTTTTATTGTCTGAAAAATGGTATTTAGTATATTAATTGTACATAATGATTTATTATTGCACAAGTCTTTTTTCTATCGCACCTAAAAATAATATCTTTACACTGCGATGCACCAATATTAAAAAAGTACGCCTATCGAAAGCGTACTTTTTTGTGTACTATTTGATGTATCGAAAAGTTAGCTGTCTAGTGCTTCTAAACGAATACGAGCGACTTCATCACGTACCACAGGTAGAGCTTGAATTTCAGCTACTGCTTCATTCATTTTGCTTTCAGTGATTGGATCAGTCAAAATCACAATAGGAATCAAGTCTTTAAGACGAGTTTGTTGCATAATTGCATCTACACCAATGCCTTTTTCACTCAAAATCGTGGTGATTTTCGCCAAAACGCCAGTTTGATCTTCTACGTGTACACGCAAATAATAACCTGTTACCATCTCTTCGCTACTTAAAATCGGCATATCTGCTAGATTTTCAAATGCAAAATGTGGAATTGTTCCTGCACCATCTTCGGTATAACTAATATCACGAACGATATCCACCACATCTGCCACGACAGCTGAGGCGGTTGGTCCCGCACCTGCACCTGCACCGTAGTATAATGTTGAGCCTACTGGTGTTGCATTAACCAATACCGCATTCATCACGCCATTGACGTTGGCAATCAATTGATCTTCAGGAATTAAAGTTGGATGTACACGTAGCTCAACGCCTTTGGCAGCACGGCGTGCAATACCTAAGTGTTTGATACGATAGCCTAGTTCTTCGGCGTATTTGACATCTTGTGCGGTCACTTTACTGATGCCTTCGGTATAAACCTTATCAAACTGTAAAGGAATACCGAATGCAATAGATGCCAACAGAGTGAGTTTGTGTGCAGCATCGATCCCTTCTACATCAAAAGTTGGATCAGCTTCGGCATAGCCTAAGTCTTGTGCTTCTTTAAGTACATCAGCAAAAGCACGACCTTTGTCACGCATTTCGGTCAGGATAAAGTTGCCTGTACCATTGATGATGCCTGCAAGCCATTCGATACGGTTGGCTGATAAACCTTCACGCAAAACTTTAATGATTGGAATACCACCAGCTACTGCTGCTTCGTACATAATTTGTACGTTATTCGCATCGGCAGCTTTAAATAATTCATTACCGTGTTTGGCAAGCAATGCTTTGTTTGCAGTGACGACTTGTTTGCCGTGCTTGATGGCTTCCATCACGACTTCATAGGCTGGGTGAATACCACCAATCACTTCAACAACGACATCAACGTCATCTTGACGTGCAATCTCTAATAAATCCGCACTTTGTTTAATGCCTTCCAAGTTTAAATCAGGGCGTGGACGACGTGTCCCGACATAGGTAATCTGAATTTCACGTCCTGTTCGGCGTTGAATCTCTGCCGCATTTTCTTGTAATAATTTTAATGCACCAGCACCGACTGTGCCTAAGCCAAGAATGGCTAAACGTACAGGTTTCATATATTCCCCAAAATTATCAATGTGAATTTTTATAATAACTAAAAATACGCCGATAAACTAGCAATTTATCGGCGTTTATTGTAATCATTTATTGATGCTTGATATCAGCATCATTGATAAATGGATTAAAACTTACTTTTTCATGGCATCTAATTCTTTAAGTAAGTCAGCAGGTTCCATATACGCACCGATATGATGACCATCTTGGCTGTAGATTGCTGGTGTACCATTAACGCCCATATTCATACCCAAGTCATATTGTGCTTGTACTGGACTGTGACAGCTCTCTGGTGCTGGTGGGATAGGTTCATCTCTAAATCCTTTTTCCATGGTTGCTTTGCGGTCTGGGTTACACCAAATTGCGTGCATGGTAGGATAGAACTGTTCACCACGTGGCCATGCGATATAGCGTACTTCGATGCCTAAGCTATTCATTTCTGCCATATGACCATGCAAACGATGGCAGTATGGACAGCTTACATCAGTAAATACATAGATCACATGTTTGGTCTTAGTGGTCGCAGGGTAGATGACCAAGTCTTTATTGTCTAAGCTTGCAAGTTTGGCTTTATTGTCCACAGCATGCAGATCAGCAGTCATATTTTTTAATTTATCACCGCCTAGCTGATATACGTCACCTTGGAAAATTAATTTTGCATCGGCAGAAGCGAGTACAGGTGAGCCGTTTTCTAGTGTCACCCAATACATATTTGGAATTTCGGTAGGACGTACTGCAGCGATTTTGGTTTTTAGTCCTGCTTTTTCAAAGTTTTTTTGTAGATTTTCTTGCAAACGTTGTAGTGAGTTACGTTCGGTCAAAGTAGATGCTTCACCAGTGATTGGTGTGGTTGCAGTGATTGAATTACTTTTTTCTGCATTTTCTTTTTTTCCACAAGCGGCAAGCGATAGCATAGCAACACACAAAGTGGTAAGCATAAAACCAGTACGTTTTAATGATGACATAAAAAAAACCTATGAAATTTAAACATTCCCATCAAGGGGCAAAACAGAATAGCAAAAATCATCACACATTGACCAGCTAAATTATGCATTATTGCGTTGTAAAATTGTCATTTTTAAAATAAATCATTGATATTAAATAACTTATCTACATTTTAATAATAAACCAATTTTTATACAAATATAGCAAAAATAGTATAATTTAAACAAAATGGTCAAAATGATATTACTTTTATAGACTTAGCTGTTTTAATCAAAAAATATTATTCTTAATGAATAAATTATTGAAAAAACAATGAATATTGTGCTTGCATAGCATATAATGAGCAATAGTTTTAATTCATTGAGATAGTTCGCTTATGCTACAACATTTTCGTTTTTCTATCATTTTTACCATTGTCTGCCTAGGCTTATCGGCATGGTGGGGCTTTAGCCATGGCCCACAGGCCGGCATTGAAAGTATGTTTAAAGTACTTTTATTGACCACAATTTTGGCAGTGATGGAAGTGTCATTATCTTTTGATAATGCCGTGGTCAACGCATCGATTTTGCGTAACTGGGATGAATATTGGAAAAAATTATTCCTCACAGTCGGTATCATCGTTGCAGTATTTGGTATGCGTTTAGTGTTCCCAATCGTGATTGTGGCAGTAACAGCGGACATGGGAATGCTCGAAGTCGTGCAAATGGCACTCAACGATCCAAAGACCTATTCCGAAAAATTGCTTGCTCACCATGCTGAAATTGCAGCTTTCGGTGGTTTGTTCTTATTGCTGGTATTCCTTAACTTCTTATTTGATGATGGCAAAGATGTACACTGGTTTGTACCACTTGAGTCACGTCTAGCACATTTGGGCAGTGTTCCTGCGATTTCAGTCTTCGTTGCTTTGATCGCTCTGCTGATTATGGCGGCTTTTGTTGAAGGTGATGCCAAACTTGTGGTTATTATGGCAGGTATTTGGGGTATTGTCGTCTATGTTGGTGTACAAGCTTTGGGACATTTACTTGAAGGTGGCGGCGATGACGATGAAGAAGAAGGTGAAGGCAATAAAGCCAGTGGTGCTTCAAGTACAGTGGTCAAAGCAGGTATCGGTGGTTTCTTATACCTAGAAGTGTTGGATGCGTCATTTAGTTTTGATGGTGTAATCGGTGCATTTGCGATTACTACAGATGTCGTTGTGATCATGCTTGGTTTGGCAATTGGTGCGATCTTTGTACGTTCTATGACAATCTATTTGGTGGACAAAGGTACTTTAGAAGCATTCATCTACCTTGAGCATGGTGCAATGTATGCGATCGGTATTTTGGCAGCAATTATGCTTTATACAGGTACGGGCGGTCATGTGCCAGAAGTGTTTACTGGTCTAATCGGCGTAGCATTTATTGTTGCTGCGGTGATTGCGTCTATCGCATATAAGAAGAAAAATCCAGATCCAGTGGAATAGTCGTCAATATTAAGAAAAGCCCGTTTGGTTATCTGACTAAACGGGCTTTTTTTTATGACATAAATCCTTTTGGCTACAGTGTGTTAGCGAAATGTAACAATAATATAATAGAAAAAAACTGCTTTTTCATCGATAAATGATAACGTTCACAAACGCATTTTTATTGTGCCTGCAACTACTGCGGTGGTACGATTTTTAAATCAAATTTGCGGTTTTTTTTACTTATTTATGAGGAATGACATTATGGCAATTAGCTTAACGAAAGGCGGCAACGTCAGCTTAACTAAAGAAGCACCAGGCATGAGTAAAATGACACTTGGCTTGGGCTGGAATCCACGTGTAACTGATGGTGCAGCATTTGACTTGGATGCAATTGCATTTCTTGTAAATGAAGCAGGCAAAGTGCGTAACGATACAGACTTTATTTTCTTTAATAATCTAAAATCTGCAGACGGCTCTGTTGCGCACAATGGCGATAATCGCACTGGTGAAGGCGATGGTGATGATGAGACCTTGAGCGTAGATCTCAGCAAAGTACCGACAGATGTAGCAAAAGTGATTTTTGCAGTAACGATTTATGACGGTCAAGCACGCAATCAAAACTTCGGTCAAGTTGGTAATGCCTATATCCGTGTAGTGAATGATGCAAACGGTAGCGAAGTTGCACGTTACGACTTATCTGAAGATGGTAGCACTGAGAGTGCAATGATTTTTGGTGAATTATATCGCCACAGTGCAGAGTGGAAGTTCCGTGCAGTAGGTCAGGGCTTTGCAGGTGGTTTAGGGCCTTTAGCAGCGTCTTATGGTGTTGCGGTATAAGCCAGATTACAGTTAATGACTATATAGCCAAAGGGAAGTACTTTCCTTTGGCTTTTTTATTTCATGACTTTTCTATAATTATTGAAATTAATACTTTAGTCTAAGTGTGTTTTTAAAATATGAGGTATTTCCATATATTGTTTAATGGATTATTTGTGGAGTATTTATGAATAAAAATATTTTATGGAAATCCATTTAATTATTTTTATTTTTTTAAAATAAAGTATTAATGTTCAATGTGAATATATATAAGATTTACCATTAAAAAGCAACTGTGTAAAATCTAGATATTTTGATTGTCGAATAGTGAAAAAGACATACATGTGATTATTTATTGTACTTTTATATTTAAATTTGGTGACCTGCAGCTCATTTTTAGATAAAAAATATTATTTTTTGTAAACTTTTGAAACATTTTTCTCATGAATTTCCTGTGCAGAAGTATGAAAATGAGTAAAAAGATGACAATAAAAGTCAAAATTTAGTAGCAAAACTGCATTGATTTTAGAATAATAAATGAATTATGATTCAATTGTGGATATATTAAGAATTTATAAGAGATATTAGACCTCTTGCGAAAGTTTTGATATAATGACAAGATGAGATACGAAACAATCAAGGGCTTTAGCGACAGCCA
>NZ_JBHFHK010000035.1:0-22609 GCF_041928215.1 Hubeiibacter jixunmingi
CCGATGAATCTTTTGCTGCTAATATCTATCTGGCTGCAACAATAATCAATTTGCGTTAATTGTCAACACGCCCTAGTAAAATCAAGATTGTAAGGATATTTTATATAAGAACTAATCAGTATTCGAAACAAAAAACCGCCCCCAAAGGGACGGCTTACATACAAGATAAATTCGACTGGGAATTTACATTGCACGGTTTTTGATTTTACGCAATGTTTCAAGCTGTGCAGCAGTCTCAGCCAAAGCAGCCAAAGCAGCAGCGGCATCAATATCACTTTTTTGATTAGCAAGCAATTGTTCAGCATTTTTACGTGCTTCCAAAATTGCTGCTTCATTCAAATTATCGGCACGAATAGCAGTATCTGCCAATACAGTGATGACGTGCGGCTGTACTTCCATTACACCACCTGATACATAGACGATTTCTTCTTCGCCACTGTCCAGTTGAACACGAATCGGTCCAGGCTGTAATAGGGTAACCAATGGAGCGTGACCAGGTAAAATACCTAGCTCACCGCCCGCACCTTTGGCGATTAGACGGGTCACTTGACCCGAATAAATCGACTCTTTCACACTGACGACATCACATTGAATCGTTTTTGCCATGTCAATCTCCGACAAGTGTGATTATAGTTTCTCAGCTTTTGCAAGCGCTTCGTCAATACCACCAACCATATAGAATGCTTGTTCTGGGATATGATCGAATTCACCAGCCAAGATGCCTTTAAAGCCACGAATCGTTTCTTTCAAAGCAACATATTTACCTGGTGCACCAGTGAAGACTTCTGCAACGTGGAATGGTTGAGAGAAGAAACGTTGGATTTTACGCGCACGGTAAACAACCAATTTATCTTCTTCTGACAATTCATCCATACCCAAGATTGCGATGATGTCTTTTAGCTCTTTATAACGTTGCAGTACGTTTTGTACGTTACGTGCAATGTCATAATGCTCTTGACCAACAACCAATGGATCTAACTGACGAGAAGTCGAGTCTAATGGATCGATTGCAGGATAGATACCTTGAGATGCAATATCACGGCTCAATACAACTGTTGCATCTAAGTGAGCAAATGTTGTTGCTGGTGATGGATCTGTCAAGTCATCGGCTGGTACATATACCGCTTGGATAGAGGTAATCGAACCAGTCTTGGTTGAAGTAATACGTTCTTGCAATACACCCATTTCTTCAGCAAGTGTAGGCTGATAACCTACTGCTGATGGCATACGACCTAACAATGCTGATACTTCAGTACCTGCTAGGGTATAACGATAGATGTTGTCAACGAACAATAATACGTCACGACCTTTACCGCTTTCGTCTTTCTCGTCACGGAAATATTCAGCCATTGTCAAACCAGTCAATGCAACACGTAAACGGTTACCTGGTGGTTCGTTCATCTGACCATAAACCATGGCTACTTTATCAAGTACGCCAGAGTCTTTCATTTCGTGATAGAAGTCGTTACCTTCACGAGTACGCTCACCAACACCTGCGAACACAGACAAACCACTGTGTGCTTTTGCGATGTTGTTGATCAATTCCATCATGTTTACGGTTTTACCTACACCCGCACCACCGAACAGACCAACTTTACCACCTTTTGCAAACGGACATAACAAGTCGATGACTTTGATACCTGTTTCCAAAAGTTCAGTAGAGCCTGCTTGTTCTGCATAGCTAGGTGCATCACGGTGGATAGCCCACTTGGTAGCGCCTTCAACTGGACCTGCCTCATCTTGTGGGCGACCTAAAACGTCCATAATACGACCAAGTGTCGCTTTACCTACTGGAACCAAGATCGGCTCGCCAGTATTGCTTACACTTAGACCGCGTTTAAGACCTTCAGTAGAACCCATGGCAATGGTACGCACCACGCCATCACCCAATTGCTGTTGCACTTCTAGGGTAGTTTCAGTGCCATCAACATTAAGAGCGTCATAGATCTTTGGAACGCTGTTGCGTTCAAACTCGACGTCGATAACCGCGCCGATGATCTGAATGATACGACCGCTACTCATATGCTGTCTCCTCAATTCAAATAAAAACTGTTAAACGGCAGCGGCACCGCCAACGATCTCAGAAATCTCTTGAGTAATCGCGGCTTGACGCAGCTTGTTGTAGATGAGTTGTAGATCTTTGATCAGCTGACCTGCGTTATCTGTTGCAGCTTTCATTGCAACCATACGGGCAGACTGTTCACAGGCGATATTTTCAATTACGCCTTGATAAACCATAGACTCGATGTAACGCACAAGTAAACCATTCAGCAAGCTTTCTGCTTCTGGTTCGTACAAATAATCCCAACCATATTGACGGTTAAGATTCAAATCTGTATTCGCTTGTGCCAGTGGAACCAGTTGTTGTACTTCTGGTTTTTGAGTCATTGCATTGACAAAACGGTTAGACACTAAATAAATACGGTCTAATTCGCCTTGGTTAAATAACTCAAGCATACCTTGTACAGCACCTGTCAGTTGTTCCACTTCTGGGGCATCACCGATTTGGGTAGATGCAGAAACAACTTTACCGCCGTAATTCTTAAAAAACGAAACCGATTTTTGACCAATCAAAGCAAACTGTACTTCAATTGACTGCTCACGTTGCTGTTGTACGTGCTGAACCACTTTTTTAAACAAGTTAATGTTTAAACCACCTGCTAGACCACGATCTGAAGACACAACGATATAACCGATGCGTTTTACAGGGCGATCTACCATATAATGGTGTTTGTATTCTGGATTGGCTTGTACCAAGTGAGCGATTACACGGTGCATATTTTCGGCATACGGGCGACCTTGAGCCATGCGTTCTTGAGCACGACGCATCTTAGACGCAGCAACCATTTGCATCGCACGCGTAATTTTTTGCGTGGACTTAATACTGGCTACTTTGGCGCGAATTTCTTTTAAATTTGCCATACGCTTAACCTAATTCTCAACAGTAGAATAGCTATTTTACTGTTGATGCTTAAATCCGTGATTCAAACAAAATTTATCAAGCATCATCGTGGCAAGCACCATGATGCATTTTGATTAATATGTTTGAGTCGCTTTGAAGTTCTCGATACCTGCTTTAAACTCAGCTTCGATGTCTGAATTGTAGTCGCCTGTGTCATCGATTTTTTGCATTAACGCTGCTTTTTCAGAGCGGAAATACGAAATCAATGCTTCGTCAAATGCAACGATTTTGTTCACAGGAACATCAGCCATATAGCCTTCGTTTGATGCATAAACAGATACAGCTTGCTCTGCGATAGAGTAAGGTGCATATTGTTTTTGCTTCATCAATTCAGTTACACGTTGACCATGCTCAAGCTGTTTACGGGTTGCTTCGTCAAGGTCAGAAGCGAACTGAGCAAACGCTGCCAATTCACGGTATTGTGCAAGTGCAGTACGGATACCACCAGAAAGTTTTTTGATAATCTTAGTCTGAGCAGCACCACCAACACGCGATACCGAAATACCTGCGTTGACAGCAGGACGGATACCAGAGTTGAACAATGAAGTTTCTAAGAAGATCTGACCGTCAGTAATCGAAATTACGTTAGTTGGTACGAATGCAGAAACGTCACCAGCTTGAGTTTCAATGATTGGCAATGCAGTTAAAGAACCTGTTTGACCTTTCACTTCACCATTGGTGAATTGTTCTACGTATTCAGCAGATACACGAGAAGCACGCTCAAGTAAGCGAGAGTGTAAATAGAATACGTCACCTGGATACGCTTCACGACCTGGTGGACGACGTAATAACAATGAAATTTGACGATACGCTACAGCTTGTTTAGATAAGTCATCATAAATGATCAACGCATCTTCACCGCGGTCACGGAAGTATTCGCCCATTGTACAGCCAGAGTATGCAGATAGGTATTGCATTGCTGCTGGATCTGCTGCCGCTGCTGCCACAACAGTGGTATAGGCCATTGCACCAGTTTCTTCAAGCTTACGTACGACGTTAGCAATGGTCGATTGTTTTTGACCGATCGCAACATAGACACATTTAATGCCAGAATTTTTTTGTGCAATGATGGCATCGATTGCCATCGCAGTTTTACCAGTTTGACGGTCACCAATGATCAACTCACGCTGACCACGACCGATTGGAATCATGGTATCGACTGATTTATAGCCTGTTTGTACAGGTTGATCAACCGATTGACGCCAAATTACGCCTGGTGCAACTTTTTCGACTTTGTCAGTCATTTTTGCATTGATTGGACCTTTGCCATCGATTGGATTACCCAAAGCATCGACAACACGACCCAATAATTCAGGGCCGACTGGTACTTCTAATACACGACCAGTACAACGTGCTTTTTGACCTTCTTGTAGGCCCAAGTAGTTGCCTAATACGACCGCACCGACTGAATCCTGTTCTAGGTTCAGTGCCATGCCGTACAAGCCACCTTCAAATTCGATCATTTCACCGTACATGGCGTTCGCTAAGCCATAGATACGCACGATACCGTCAGATACCATGACGATAGTACCTTCATTGCTCTCGGTCGCACTGGTGTCCAGATCGCTGATACGCTGTTTAATGAGCGCACTGATCTCGGATGGATTCAGTTGTTGCATTGCGCTATTACCTCAATATTGTATGTTTGGTCTTTGCTCAATAAGTCAGACTTATTGTGCCAAAAGACGTGTTCGCATTTTTTCAAGCTTGTTCAGCGCAGAGTCATCAATGACTTCATCACCTGCACGAATTACCACACCAGCGATCAATTCAGGTTTAATTTCTACCTTTGCATTGACACTACGTGCAAAACGCTTTTCCAAACGGCTCACCAGCATTTGTTCTTGCACTGATGATAATGGATAAGCGGACTCAATCACCACGTCAAGCGTGTTGTTGCCTTGAGCCTTAAGTAATTCATACTCTGCTGCAATATCAGGAAGCAAAGCTAAACGGTCGTTTTCTGCCAACAACGTTAAGAAGTTGGAAATCGCAACTGTAGTTTGCTCTGCACCTAACACATTTACAAAAGATTTAACTTTTTGTGCAGGGGTGAGTTCTGGGCTACTGATATAAGCGGAAAATGCTGCGTCTTGCACCGTTGCACCTAGCATCGCCAAATCCGAAGACCATTTGTCTTCAGTGTGATGCTCAGCGGCATAAGCAAATGCTGCTTTGGCATAAGGACGTGCCAAGGTCAAGAGTTCAGCCATATTACGCCTCGCTTAAAGTTTTGCTGCCAGCTGTTTAAGCATGGCATCATGAGCTTGTTCATCAACACGTTGGGCAAGAATTTTTTCTGCACCCTCAATGGCAAGCGATGCCACTTGTTGACGTAGAGCTTCGCGTGCTTGGTTGACTTCTACACCGACAGCTTCTTGTGCTTGTTTACGGATACGCTCACCTTCAGCAGTTGCTTGAGTGCGCGCTTCTTCAACAAGTTGAGCAGCACGACGGTTAGCTTGTTCGATTAATTGCGCAGCTTGAGCTTTTGCAGCATCAATTTCAACTTTGACTTGTGCTTGTGCATCAGCCAATTCAGCCTTGGCACGTTCAGCAGCATTCAAGCCATCAGCAATACGACGCTGACGCTCACTAATCGCATTAATCAATGGTGGCCAAACAAATTTCATACAGAATGCAACGAAGATTGCAAATGAAATCGCTTGTCCAAACAAGGTTAGGTTGATATTCATGTTCGCTTATTCCTTAAAAAATGGGTTTCAGGATAAAGCTAATTAACCTACAAATGGATTAGCAAAGATGAAGTACAAGCCCATTGCTACACCGATCATTGGTACAGCATCTAGAAGACCTGCAAGCAAGAACATTTTAGTTTGAAGTTGTGGAGCAAGTTCTGGTTGACGAGCAACAGATTCTAAGAAACGACCGCCCAAAAGACCGAAACCAATCGCAGTACCCAAAGCACCAAGACCAATTAATAAAGCAGCTGCAATTGCAACAAGACCTAATGTTGTCATATCAAATTCCTCAAGGAAGTTGGTTAAACCAAGTTTAAATAAAAAATTCGCCAAACTACAATACACTGTAGCTTGGCATTACCGTTAATGCTTTTCGCTCGCCATACTCAAATACACGACAGTTAACATCATGAAAATGAAGGCTTGCAAGGTGATAACAAGAATATGGAAAATCGCCCATGGCACTGCCAACGCCCATTGGATATAAAACGGCAATAATGCAATCAAGATAAAGATCAATTCACCTGCATACATGTTACCGAATAGTCGTAACGCCAATGAGATAGGACGTGCAATAAAGGTTACCAATTCCAAGATTAAGTTGATTGGAATAAATAACGCTTTTAAGATAGGGTTTTTTGGATTAAACGGATTGAGTGCCAATTCACCCACAAAACCGCCCACACCTTTTTCGCGTAAACTATAGAAAATAATCAACGCAAATACAGACATAGACATACCTAAGGTAATGTTTGGATCTGTTGATGGAACAATTTTAAAGTAAACATGATGCGGATCCATGCCGAACACATGTGCACCGACTTGTTGAGCTAGATAAGGAATCCAATCCACAGGGATTAAGTCCATCAAGTTCATCAAGAATACCCAGACAAAAATCGTCAAGGCGAGTGGTGCAACTAAGCGTGATTTGCCATGAAACGTATCACGAACACTGGTATCTACAAACTCGATAATCATTTCAATTGCTGATTGGAATTTGGTTGGTACACCGCTGTTTGCAGCTTTTGCAACAATCCAAAACAATAAACAAAAAATGATACCTAGTCCGATAGACCAAGCCATTGAATCCAAGTGAATCGCAGTGAAACCCATTGCATGAGCTTCCTCAGCACTCTCGGCCAATTTCCATGTACCGTCTGGCATTTTGCCATAAGTCATGTTGGTCAAGTGATGCTGAATATATTCTGTCGAAGTGAGGGTATGTCCTTCAGCAGCCATAAATCACACCTGGTCAATAAAAAATTACGGTGGTGTACACTGCAAGCAGTATACGAATCAAATTTTTTCGCTATCAGTCAGATTTTTTTAGCCAATAAAAAATCCCACAAAACAAAACAGCTGTTCAAGCTTTACTGTATTTGTGTAGCCAAAACGGGGCGAGCCACGCCATCGCCTGCACAAGCATCAAGCCTGCCAATACTGCCAGCATATTGATGGGTTTTACTTGGGTCAAAATTAAAATCAAACCGACAATCACTATCACAAATTTTCCAGTCATGCCTTTATACATATTGTTCAGAACATATTGAGATGCTCTCGCTCCCGAAGTTCTAAAGGATTGCCAAGCAAAATAAGCGCTTGCCAACCAGTACAATCCTGCACCTAAAGCTGCACTCTTTGCAGCAACATTATCCTGTACTAGCCAAGCCAATATCGCTGCTATCGGTATCATTAAGGCTTGTAACAAAGTCAAGGCTTTTGCCAAACGTGCATCGACCAAACGAGCAGTTTGTTGTCCACCTCGGTTTGCATGGCTCATCGCACGTGCCTCGCAGTTGCCGATCAAGTGTATTGGAACAATTGTGTTAAAAATTGTTGTTAATCGGCAATATTATAAAGTGGGCATTGCTAACATGCAATCATTATCAGACTAAAAGGGTATTTAAAAAGTCACAAAAGGGCAAAAGCTTACAAAAAAGCTTGGCAATTTGCCAAAATTGCCAATTGGTTATCATGCTGAGAAATACTTTGTTTAAAATTTTAAATGTCAAAATCGTTTGAATTTTTGTTTGTTGTTACAGCGTAATGTTATAAAAATAGCGTCACAAGGACGCTATTTTTGATTTTATTCAAATTACTGTGTGCAATTTTTTACAGTATTGGCAAGGTTGATCCAGCCTTGTACAAAATCGGTTTCTTTAGACATTGCTTCATCCACACGCATCATTTTTACTGGTGCAAGTTTTTGTTGCAACGAACTGTCTGCATCGTATTCTGCCAATAAACACATATTTGGTTTTGGACGAGATTTGTTTAGATTCACAATCTGTGCAGCAGTAGGAGCAAGATGATGATCAGCTGTCAAGCCACCAGCATATTTCAAGTTTAGACTACGCTCTAAATACTGATATGCATCGTGATAAGCCCAATATGGTTGTTCACGATTGTTGGCATTGGCACGGCTGGCATCTGCCATTCTTTTGCTAAAATTGCGTGCATTTTCTTGAAGTTTTTGTTTTTGAGCAGGTAGTTGTTGTCCACGTAAATTGGCAATAAAGAATGCGATACGGCTAGCATTCATCGGATCTAACCAAACATGTGGATCTAATGTATTTGCGATAGGTTTACCATTGACATCACGCTCTGGCAAACGATGCACAAGATTATAATCGTAGATCGCAATCGCTTTTTTATCTTTACCCAAAGTACTGGCTAAAGATTCCTCATATTGCTTACCATACCATAAGATTTGCTTAGCATCCTGCATCGCTTGACGTGCTTTCGGTGTGAGCTGAGCATCATGACCTGTGTCATGAGAATTAATCAGTAATACAGGTTCTTCGACACCTTTAGTGACTTCTTTTGCGATCAAATATAAGGTTTGGGTAGATACCACAAAATCTTTAGCATAAGCTGCGGTAGTTGCCAAAATACTGGTCAAACCCAAGCCAATCGTTGCTGTTAAAACCTTTTTTGCAAAAGAAAGTTTTTGCTGTGACATGAGATGTTTCCTAAGTCTGTTTTTAAGTTGCAGTTATGTTATTATATAACATAAAATTCAAAATGACGCAAAATTTTATGCTAGCGTATGATATAACGTGCTAAGATATCACAAGAAATGATGCCATGTTAGTCTAAGCATAACCATCATTGTTATTTGCTTTTTAATAGCATTGAGAGAGTAGAGATGAGCAAAGCCTGTAACGAACATACGCAACACCAAGATGATGTTTTGCATGGTGTACATTCCCATGGTTCGGTTGAGGAACGATTACAACAAGCAATCGAATTGTGCGAGCAAGAAGGCAGTAAGCTTACGCCTTTACGCCAAGAAGTTTTACAGCTTATTTTGTCAGCACAGGGTCCAGTCGGTGCTTATGACTTATTGGCAAAAATCAAAAGTAAAAATGGTCGCCCAGCTGCACCACCTACTGTGTATCGTACTTTAGATTTTTTATTAGAACTGGGTTTGGTACATCGTCTGACCTCGATTAATGCCTTTATTCCTTGCTGTCATCCACGAGAAGGGCATCAGGCAGCGTTTTTAATCTGTCAAAATTGTCAATTGGTACAAGAAACTTCGGCAGATAAATTGTTTGGTGAACTGTCTAGAATTGCACATCAAGGAAAATTTGTTGCAAAGCATAGCACAATCGAAATCAGTGGCTTATGTCAAAAATGTAGTAGCTTGGATGAAGCACACTGCTAGGCTAATTATCAGCTTAAGTCATTTGAAAATTTTCCGCTGCTTTGATTCCAAAAAATTGGTCTAATCCTCAGGTAAATCATGAATTCTGCCTCACCTAAGCTCTTGAGCTTAGAAAATATTTCAGTGCAATTTGCACAGCGTCATATCTTGAATCAGATTAATTTAGATCTGATTCAGGGGGAAATCGTGACTCTGATTGGACCAAATGGGGCAGGGAAATCGACTTTAGTAAAAGTCATTTTGGGTATCATCAAACCTTCACAAGGTCAAATTATTCATCACCAAAAAGTTCACGCTTGTTATGTGCCACAGCGATTTCATCCATCGCCAAGCTTGCCAATGCGTGTGATTGATATGCTAAATTTGGAACAAGCAGACAAAAGCTATCAACAGCAGATTATTCAAGAATTAGGCCTAGAAAAATTACTATCAAATTCGGTACATCATCTATCGGGTGGTGAAAGACAACGTATGCTATTGGCACGTGCATTACTCAAAAAGCCAAATTTATTGGTTTTGGATGAGCCGATGCAAGGCTTGGATATTCAGTCGGAAGAAGAGTTATATGATTATGTACAAGCTTTGCCACAGCGTTTTGGCTGTACGGTGTTGATGGTGTCGCATGATTTGCAATGGGTGATGCAAGGAACGAACCGTGTGGTGTGCTTAAATCATCATATTTGCTGTACAGGTATGCCAGAGCAGATTCAACATAATGCGGAATATCAAGCGATTTTTGGGCATAAAGTCTGGTATCAACATCATCATGATGCTTGTCAGCATCCAGCACATCAACACACTCAACCATAATCGTATAATAGGATTCTTATCATGAATGAATGGCTAAATATTTTAGCACCAGCATGGTTGATGGGCAGTATTTTACCTTTTTTGACCGCACCTTTAGGTTGTATCATGCTATGGCGAAGAATGGCATTTTTCGCTGATACCATGGCACACGGTACATTGTTGGGACTAGCGATTGCTGGTTTGATGGGTTTGCCATTGTGGATTGGTGTGATTGCCAATGCGTTATTGTTGGTATTTATTCTGGCGAATTTACAAGATAAACGTTTGCCAAATGATGCTTTGTTAGCATTGTGTTCATCAGCTTTGCTGTGTAGCGGTTTGTTATTATTACAACAAATTCCTGCGTTACGTGCGGAAGTGATGGGTTATCTTTTTGGTGATTTATTATCCGTCACATGGCAAATGATTCCTTATCTTTTGGCAGTGATTATTTTTGGTAGTGTGGTTTTGGCAATAACATGGAAAGCACAATTACGCTTGAGTATGGCGGAAGATATTGCACAGAGTGAAGGCTTGTCCAGTACTCGTTACCGTCTTATTTTTATGTTGGTACTGGCATTATTTACGGTCATTGCATTACAAGTAGTTGGTTCGTTATTGATGGGTGCCTTGCTGGTTATTCCTGCTTTGACAGGGCGTTTGTTGGCAAAATCACCAAAACAAATGTTGTTTTTTGCATGGTTGGTTGCAGAGATTGCAATGACTACAGGGCTTTGGGGTAGTGCGTGGTTAGATTTGGCAACAGGTTTGGCGATTGTATTGACCATGGCATTGATGTTTATTGCGGTGTTTGTTGGGCAGAAATTATTCTTTAAATACAGCTAATCAATAATTATAATCTAACATGAATGTATTTTTAATATTTTGATTTTTATGAAATTTTAAAATAAATTGGAGAATGTATTTCATAAAACGGAATGGATTGAGCATAGTGAATGATTTGCAATGAAAAAACTTGTTTGAATTTGGTTGCTAAGTTATGACAAAGATAAAGATTTTTGCTAAATTTGGGACAAAGTATGCTGTTCGATCATTTGTTGAAATCTGAGTCTATACTATTGGTAGTTTATGTATGGTATAGAAAATGATGAATGGTTTATGATAAGCACAAGCAATCAACAAAAATAGGAGTATATGATGAGTTTAGTAACGTCCGTAGATGGCGAAGAAGTAGTACGCTCTGATGCTGATCGAGTAGATCGTATATTGGTTGTCGACGACGATGTACGTTTGCGTACGCTATTGCAACGTTTTTTGGAAGATAAAGGTTTTGTAGTCAAGACTGCTCATGATGCTACGCAAATGGATCGCTTGTTGCAACGTGAGATTTTTTCATTGATCGTGCTTGATTTTATGTTACCTGTAGAAGACGGCTTGAGTATTTGTCGCCGTTTGCGTGGAGAAGGTTTGGACACACCGATTATCATGCTGACTGCACGTGGTAGTGATACAGATCGTATCGCAGGACTCGAAGCAGGTGCTGATGATTATTTACCAAAACCATTTAACCCAAATGAGTTGCTCGCACGTATCCGTGCTGTATTACGCCGTCAGATCCGTGAAGTGCCAGGAGCACCAAGTCATCAATTAGAGGTCGTGAATTTTGGTTCGTGGTCGCTAGATTTATCGACACGTACTTTGACACGTGAAGGACAAGTGGTGACTTTGACTACAGGTGAATTTGCAGTACTCAAAGCTTTGGTACAACATCCGCGTGAGCCACTAACTCGTGACAAATTGATGAATTTGGCACGTGGTCGTGAATGGGGGGCAATGGAGCGTTCGATTGATGTGCAAGTATCACGTTTGCGTCGTTTGATTGAAGATAATCCACAACGTGCAAGATATATCCAAACTGTATGGGGCGTAGGTTATGTCTTCGTACCAGATGGTATGGAATAATTTTTAAAAAGTGGGCGTGTGATAAATATTGCACGCCCATTTTTAATGCTATTTTGATGCAATACATAGTAAGATAGCAACGTGTCAATCCAATACAATCTAATTCATTATGAACGAACAACCACATTATTATTCTGATATTTCATCTGCTTATCGTGAGCGTGAACGTACTTCTTGGGAGCGATTTTTAGATCGTTTCAAACCACGTTCGGCGGCGATGCGTACCACGCTTTTGGTGACATTAGTCAGTCTGTTTACCTTGTGGATGTCTGTTTGGCTATTTTGGCGGACTTTATATTTGCCTGAAATTAAACAACATGCAAAATATATTGCGATTCAGATTGATTTTTTAACAGATAAAGAATTTGAATTTAGTTATAGACATCAGCCTGTCAAAGTCGATGCATGGATGAAAGAGCGTTTGGGGGTGGAAGTCGTAGATGATGCCGATCTCTTTCCAAATGTCAAAGAAAAATATATCGCTGAGATTATCACAGATCGTTTGGGTGCATCGATTGCCAAGCAAATGAACGTTGCACCTGAAGAAGTGACGGTGTATTTTCAATTTAAGCCTACGCCACAGCTGTGGATCAAGACACCAGCTATGCCAAACAAGTGGCTTAAAGAACCACTGCCAAGTTATGCCAATTATAGTGCGGAATTAATTTTTGCTTGGTTATTGGGTATTCCATTTTTGACCATGGTCATTGTATTGATTTTGGTAAGACAATTAAACCGTCCATTAAAACGCCTACAAAATGCCGCCAATCGCTACACCAAAACAGGTACTGCACCTTATTTGGTCACCAATCATGGTCCTTTAGAGATTCGCCAAGTTAATTTATCTTTTAACCAAATGATGAGCAATATCCAACAGACTGAACAAGAACGACGTATCATGTTGGCAGGGATTTCACATGATTTGCGTACGCCTCTGACGCGTATTCGTCTTACAGCAGAGATGATTCCTGATGACTTTGTCAAAGAAGGCTTGATCTATGATGTCGATGATATGGATGCGATTTTAAATCAATTTATTTCATTTATGCGAGATGGTTCGGATGAAGAGATTGAATTGATTGATGTGAATCTATTATTACAAGAAATCGTAGTGCAGTTTCAAACTTTAGATATTCGTTTTCAGGCTCGTAATATTCCCAAAATTCCTGCACGTACATTATCACTAAAACGTCTTGTGGCGAATCTGGTTAATAATGCCAAAAAATATGGTGCAGAACCGATTGAAATTGATGCATATCGTGAAGAAGACGCATTGGTGATTCGTGTGGCGGATAATGGTACAGGCATTGACAACAAAGACATTGAAAGCCTCATGCAACCTTTTACACGAGGTGAATCAGCACGCACAGTACAAGGTAGTGGTTTGGGTTTAGCAATTGTTAAACGTATTGTGGAATTACATCAAGGGCGTATCGTACTGGCTAATCAGAAACAAGGTGGCTTGGAAGTCAAAGTCTATTTGCCTTTGGAGTTGCCTGTAGCGGATGAAAAAAATGAAAACGCTTTTGAACGTTTTCGCCAGAAAATCACCGAACATTTATAACCCAAATGCCTAGATTTACATTGTAAAAAAATTTAGACCTTAGCATGATAACAATTGCCTTTTGGGGCAATGGCAAGCTACAATCGAGTGATGGATTGTTCCTTATTTATATACTCACTTTGATAGAGAGAAACACATGTCTTTAGATCGTATTCGCCTAGCGTCTTTGCATGACAAAGTCTGCTCAGCAGAACAAGCTGCTACTTTTGTAAAAGATGGTATGTTGGTTGGTATCAGTGGTTTTACTGGTGCAGGTTATCCAAAAGCATTACCTACCGCAATCGCTGAACAAGCCAAAGCTGCTCATGCACGTGGCGAGAAGTTTGCGATTCGTATGGTGACAGGTGCATCGACGGCACCAGAATGTGATGGCGTATTGGCAGAAGCGAATGCGATTGCGTTCCGTAACCCGTTCCAATCAGATCCAACGTTACGTAACAACATTAATGCGGGTAATACTGCATACCAAGACATGCATTTGTCACACGTTGAGCAACAAATTCGCCAAGGTTTTTATGGTGATATGGAAGTTGCAATCATCGAAGCAACAGGTATCACAGAAGATGGTAAAATCATTCCATCAATGGGTATCGGTCACTGTAACGAAGTACTCAAAGCGGCTAAAAAAGTCATTATCGAAGTGAATGCCAAGCAAAATCCATTGCTTGAAACCATGCATGACGTGTATTTTGACATTGGTACACCACCGAATCGTCAGCCAATTCCATTGGTACAACCAAGCGATCGTATTGGTACACCTTATTTAGAATGTGATTTGGATAAAATCGTTGCGATTGTATTTACTGATTCGTTTGACCGTAACAGTAAATTTGCTGATCCAGATGAAAATTCAAAACGCATCGCTGCACAAATCATTGATTTCTTAGGTCATGAAGTGAAAGCAGGTCGCTTACCGAAAAACCTATTACCATTGCAATCAGGTGTAGGTAACGTAGCGAATGCTGTATTGGCAGGTCTTTTGGATGCACCATTTGAAGATTTGACAGGTTATACCGAAGTATTACAAGACGGTATGTTAGACTTGATTATTGCAGGTAAAATGAAATCTGCATCTGCAACAGCATTGTCTTTCAGCCCAGATGCATTGCAACGCTTTAACGATAATATCGAATTTTTGCGTGACAAAATTGTCTTGCGTCCAATGGAAATCACCAACAATCCAGAGTTGATTCGTCGTCTCGGTATCATTGGTATGAATGCCATGATCGAAGCGGACATCTATGGTAACGTCAACTCAACCCACGTTATGGGTACCAAGATGATGAACGGTATCGGTGGTTCAGGTGACTTTACACGTAACGCATTCTTCTCATTCTTCGTTACACCATCAACAGCCAAAGGCGGTGCAATCTCAAGTATCGTACCAATGGTATCGCACCATGACCACACTGAACATGACGTGATGTTTGTAGTCACTGAGCAAGGTATGGCGGACTTACGTGGTAAAGCACCGCGTGAACGTGCTAAATTAATCATCGAAAACTGTTCACACCCAGACTATCGTGATATGTTGCGTGATTATTATGCTCGTGCTGAAAAATCAGGTGGCGGTTTGCAAACACCACACTTGTTGCTAGAAGCATTGTCATGGCATCAACGTTTTGTTGAAACAGGCGATATGCGTATTAAATAATTGATTATTTAAACAATATGCAAAAAATGGAACTGCTTTAAGGGTAGTTCCATTTTTTTATCATTCAGCAAAATTTAACCAATTTAACAGATGATTTTTGCACAAAAATACAGTACAGTGAAGCTTAAGGATTATTCAAATTGTCGCGGAGAAAAAGATGCGTCGTTTACCTGTTTATTTATTATTAGATACGTCTGGCTCTATGCATGGCGAGCCAATTGAAGCCGTAAAAAATGGTGTGCAAGTATTGTTATCAACCTTGCGTAAAGACCCACATGCCCTAGAAACGGCTTATTTATCGATTATTACTTTTGACTCATAAGCCAAACAAGTCGTACCTTTGACCGAGTTAGTCAGCTTTCAAATGCCAAATATCGAAGCGACTGGCTTAACCCATTTGGGCGATGCTTTGGCATTACTTGCTGATAAAATCAATACCGAAGTCACTAAAACCACTGCCACAGTCAAAGGCGATTGGAAACCGTTGATTTTCTTAATGACCGATGGTGCTCCAACCGATGATTGGCAAGCAGGATTGGCAAAACTCAAAGCTGCCAAAGCAGGAACAATCGTGGCATGTGCCGCAGGTGATGCAGCCAATACCAGTATTCTCAAACAAATTACTGAAATCGTGGTCGAGCTTGCTGTGGCGGATGAAAATGCCATCAAAGCGTTCTTTAAATGGGTATCAGCAAGTATTGCAGTGGGTAGTCAAAAAGTTGATTTAAATAAAAAAGACATTGAAAGTGCCAATGATCTACCACCGCCACCGCCAGAAGTGAAATTGGTACTGTAATTCATCAATTCATCTTTGCAATAAACAGGTAATGATTTTGTGTTATAAGTTAATCATTATCTGTTGTTGGTTTGGTCATCATCTAAATTGATTTAGAATTGAAATAGTTACATTTGACAGGAGTACAACACATGGCAGTTACTTTAGCAAAAGGACAAGGTATTAGCCTAAAAAAATCAGAATATGACCTATCCAAAGTCGTGATTGGTCTAGGTTGGGATATGAAAAAGCAGGGCTTTTTTTCCAAACTGATGGGTAAAGGCGAATATGACCTTGATGTGGCGGCATTTTTGCTAGACGGGCAGGGACGTATCGCCAATTTAAGCGAAGATATGGCAAGTAGTGATATCGTCTTTTATAATAACTTAAAACATTTTTCTAGTGCGATTTGGCTGACGGGTGATAACCGTACTGGTGCGGGCGATGGCGATGATGAACAAATCATTGTGCGTCTAAATGATTTGAGTCCACAATATCAACGCATTGTTTTTATTGTACAAATTTATAATGGTATTAAAAACAAACAGCATTTTGGTGAAGTGGATAATGCCTTTATTCGTGCGGTAGATGCCAATGGCAAAGAAATGGTGCGTTTTAATTTATCCACGCATCAGCAATATGCAGGACAATGTTCGCTATTGTTTGCTGAATTGGTACGTAACGGCTCGCATTGGGATTTTAATGCCATTGGGGAATCTTCACCAGCCGATAGCTTTGTTTCTTGGTTACAACGTTTTCAATAAAATCAAATAGATATTAATTTTGGAGTCATCATGGGCGTGCGTCGTTTACCTGTTTATATTTTATTAGATACTTCTGGTTCTATGCGTGGTGAACCAATTTCGTCGGTCAATGTCGGTTTGCAATCCATGCTTTCGGCATTAAGACAAGATCCGTATGCCTTAGAAAGTGTGTATTTGTCGATTATTACTTTTGATATGCAAGCCCAAGTATATTTGCCTTTGACGCCATTGGATCAGGTGCAACTCAGTCAAATTGACGTACCGAGTGCAGGGGCAACCTTTATGGGTGCGGCGTTAGAGCTATTAGCAGAGCGTGCCAATCAGGAGATTATCAAAAGTACGGATGAACAAAAAGGCGATTGGCGACCATTATTGTTTTTGATGACTGACGGCTCGCCATCTGATGTGTATGCCTATGATCAAATGCTGCCTGTGATTAAAAATTTAAATTTTGCATCCATTATTGCCTGTGCCGCAGGACCAAAAGCCAAAGTGGATAGCTTGCAAAAATTAACCGATCAAGTGGTGGTGCTTGATACCATGGATGCCAGCAGCTTTGCCAGTTTCTTTAAATGGGTATCGGCAAGCGTTGTGGCAGGTAGCAATAGTGCAGGGGTTAGCCAAGATGGGGCATTACCACCGCCACCGCCAGAAGTACAATTAGTATTGTGATCAATAGATTATGACCATTTAATTTTTAAAAACTTATAAGGGATAAAAACATGCGTCGTTTACCAGTATATTTTGTTTTGGACTGTTCAGAATCCATGGCAGGCAGTAATCATCAACAGATGCAATACGGTATCCAAGAAATCCTTGCCAGTTTACGCAAAGATCCCCATGCTTTGGAAACGGTATATGTATCGGTGATTGCCTTTGCAGGCATTGTCCGTACGCTTGTGCCTTTGGTCGAATTGTATGCTTATTATCCAGTGCGATTGCCTTTGGGTGGTGGAACCAGTTTGGGCAAGGCATTAGAACACTTGATGAATGAAATGGATCGTCATCTCATCAAATCCACGCCCGATGTCAAAGGCGACTGGAAACCGATGGTATATTTATTTACCGATGGTCGCCCGACGGATGAATGTAAAAATATGATTTATCGTTGGCAAAAACACTATAGCCGACGTTGTACTTTGGTGGCGATTGGCTTGGGTAAAGGCGTTGATTTTGAAGTATTAAAACAATTGACGCCAAATTGTTTGGCATTTGAAGAATTGAACGATGATAATTTTAAAAAGTTTTTTAAATGGTTAAGTTCTTCGATTTTAACGCATAGCCAAAGCTTGGGTGCAGGCAAAACCGAACAGGCAGGTGTGCCATTTAGTAGCGATAATTTCAGCGAACATTATCTCAACTTGATGAAAGACCAAGCAAAACCCAAAGAGCAGGTTGATGATCAATGTGTGACCTTGGTGGGACGCTGTGCTAATACCGCTCGCCCTTATTTGATGAAATTTGAACGTGAAACCGCTTATCAAGCCCCAGTCGATTTGGGTTTAAATTTAAAATATGATCGTTTTGCTTTAAGTTTGTGTTGTCCGATTGATGATGATTATTTTACTTGGACGGATGTCAATCATGCGGTGCAAGAAATCAATACCAATCTACTTAAAGGTGCCCCAGAATGTCCGTGTTGCGGTGCGGAAACGGCTTTTGCTATGTGTGGTTGTGGCAATTTGATGTGTTACGATGGCGAGACTGAATATGTGGTGTGTCCATGGTGTCGTCGTCAAGTCAGCTTTGGACAAGGTGGCGATGAAGGTTTTGATGTCAAACGTGGACGTGGTTAAAGTGCTGATTTGAAAAAGATAAAATAGGAAAAATAGCATGGCAGAACAGAACGAACATTTGAATTCATCTGAAAATCATCAGATTAAAGATATTGTGCAAGCCTTTTTTCAAAATATGAGTAGCGATGATTTGGCGTATTTGTGCCGTCAGCCTACGGTTTATAATGCCGTCTATGATTTGGCGGAAGTGATTTATACTGAGCATCAAATATGTGATGCGAATGATGTGTTGGCTCAGATTTTGTTACAAGGTCGTCTAGCTACATTTGACCGTGATGCTTTGCAACAACGGCTTGCACAGCAACAATTTTCGGAAAATAATTTGTGTTTATTTGAAAACAATGCTGAGCAAGATGAAGTAGAAAAGGCAGAACACTCAGCACAGCAGGCTTTAGCTGTAGCAACAGCTGACAGTACAGAAGCTGAAAGTACAGACATTGACAGCATAGAAATTGACAGTACAAAAACGGATAGTATTGCCGAGCCAATTTCTGATACGTTACTGGCAACAAATCAGCCTAAAAGCGATGATTTAAAAGCCCCGATTTTAGATAGTAGTTTAGATAATAGTTTAGACCAAGCCGCAGCGACCGCAACGTCAGACAGTGAGAAAGTGAAAATGCCATTTTTTAAAGTTGATATTGCCCATGTTGGCAAAGCCTATCAATCAAAAATTCGTATGCATAGCCCGATTGAGCAAGATATTGACATCATTCAACATCAAGTGCATTTTCCTGAGCAAATTGGCTTAACTTTTGATGCAGCGACACAAATGATTGTCGGTCAGCCAAGTCAAGATGGTGAATTTTTATTAAGTTTTGATTATATCGATCCGCAAACTCAGCAAAAGCATGCCGCCACAGTACAGCTAATTGTGATTGCCAACCCTGCCGATATGTGGAAAGACGTTGAGCCTGATGCAACGGTTGCCTATGGCAAACCGCACACTGAAATGAAAAGTATCGTGCATGATGATTATCATGTCTATGCGACACGTCGTCGTGGGCGTTCGCATGCCCATGCAGGGACGTACTGCGATGATGATTTTCATATTCAGCGTTTGCAAGACAGCGATTGGTCGATTTTGATTGCAGCCGATGGGGCAGGTAGTGCTAAGTTTTCTCGCTTAGGTTCAAAACTGGCTTGCGATACAGTTGGTGATGTGTTGAGAGGTTTTCTTGCCGATAAACATTCAGCATTAGATGAATTATTAAGCCATTGGAAAATTGGGCAAGGCGATGATGTTGATACGCAAAATGCTGCCAATGAATTGTTTAATTATTTTTACCGCCAATTCCAAACCGCCAGTCTAGATGCCATCAAAGCGATTGAGCATGAAGCGAATAAAATTGATGCAAAACCACGTGACTTTGCCACCACTTTATTGATTGCAGTCGTCAAAAAGCAAGCGGATAAAACCTTTATTGCCAGTTTTGCGGTGGGTGATGGGGCGATTTGTGCTTATAGTGCTGAGCATGTGGTACTGATGAATCAGCCTGATGGTGGTGAATATGCAGGGCAAACACAATTTTTAAGTCCTGATATTTATCAAGACGCCAGTCGTACTAATATTCGTTATTTATCAGGTGATTATAGCGTGATGTTAATGACAGATGGTATTTCAGATCCAAAATTTGATACTGATGCCAATTTGCAATCTGCGGAAAAATGGCATGAATTTTGGCAACAAGATATTCTGCCGAATCTTGCACAAGCCAACCCAAATCAAGCCTTGCTAGATTGGTCGCATTTTTTTGCCAAAGGACATCATGATGACCGTACTTTGCTATTGCTGACTGCAAGCCAACATGTACAAAATTTAACCGATAGTATTGCCGAAAATCAGCCTACTGATGAATTAAGTATCTCTGAGCAAATGGATAATTTAATCCAAAATATGCCGTCAGATCCATCGACTGAACAGCAATTGAATCATCCAACAGATAGCGAAAAGGACAGCAAGCATGACTAAGACCATACATTGCCAAACCACGGATGGACAAGCCATCGCTTATGTGGATGACATCATTGGCTCGGGTGCGATGAAAGATGTGTATTTTTCGCCCGATAAATCTTATGTGGTGTGCTTTTTTAACAAAGACAAAAATAAGTTTTATCAATCCAAACAAGATTATGAACAGCAAAAAGACCGCCTAAAAGAAATTGTCGGTAATAAATGGCAAGGTATTTTTAATGGTGCAGGTGGTGATTATTGGAAAAAATTATTCTGCTGGCCTTATGCTTTGGTTGAACATAACGGCTTATTGGGCATCGTTGCACCGACTTATCAAGGACAATTTTTCTTTGAATTTGGTTCAAAAAATAATGACTTTTTGGGTATCAAAGGCAAGGAAAAAGAAGGCAAATGGTTTGCCAGTGCCAATAACCAAAATCGCTTTTTGGACGAAAGAGAAAAGGGCAATTGGTTGTCTTATCTCAAGATTTGCCTCAGCATTGCCCGTGCCGTGCGTCGTATGCATGCCGCTGGTTTGGCACATTCCGATTTGTCTTATAAAAATATTTTGATCGATCCTGTGACGGGTCAAGCTTGCGTGATTGATGTCGATGGCTTGGTTGTGCCGAATAAATATCCGCCTGATGTAGTGGGTACGCCAGATTTTATCGCCCCTGAAGTGGTGAAAACCAATCATTTGGATAAACAAGATCCCAATCGTCATCTGCCCAATATCATGACCGATCGCCATGCTTTGGCAGTGTTGATTTATATGTATTTATTGTATCGTCATCCGTTGCGTGGTGGCAAAGTGCATGATGTCAATGATACGCAAAATGATGAAAATCTCAGTATGGGCGAAAAGGCACTATTTATCGAGCATCCAACAGATAGCAGTAACCGTGTTAATCTGAGCCAAATCCGCTCTAGTTCGTTGCCATGGGGTGATCCTGCACAAGTACCGTTTGATGTGACTGGGCCTTACCTGAAAGAATTATTTTTAAAAAGTTTTGTCACAGGTTTGCACGATCCACAAGAACGTCCAACTGCCAATGATTGGGAAACGGCTTTGGTTAAAACTGTAGATTTGCTACAGCCTTGTCAAAATAAAGGTTGCGGTCAAGCGTGGTATGTATTTGATAACAGCACTGAGCCTGTTTGTCCATTTTGCAAAACGCCATTCAAAGGTAAATTACCTGTGCTGAATTTATATTCATCACGTCAAGCAGGTAGTTTTAGACCAGATAATCATCGTTTGATGGTGTGGACAGGGCAATCGCTATTTGCGTGGCATGCCAATGCTTTAATTGCCCCGAATGAACGATTAAGTGCTGAACAAACTAAACGTGTGGGTTATTTTGTGTTCCATCAAGAGCATTGGTGGCTGGTCAATGAAAATTTACCTGATTTGATGGATGTAGCAACTAAACAAGTCATTCCGATTGGTGGAAAAATTGAACTGGTGGATGGCAAGCAGATTCTATTGTCTCAAGCCTATGGTGGACGTTTGATTGTGGTACAAATGGTGGAAAGCTAATTTTTCATTTGATGCAGATTGTAAAATAGGGCGATACAGCCCTATTTTTATGTATGTGAACAAGGTACTGAATAGCTTACCTTAATATCTTTGGGTGGAAGTTTTAACTAACCACGTGGATAAAAGGGTAGTAGGCGAAAGGATAGCAAACAGTCACGATCCATGCAATTTTGCGAAAACGAATGACTTGAGCAAGAAAAGGATAATGTTCTTGTTGTCCTTGTAATTTATCACTGCTTGGAATAGCAAATAATAATAAACACTGCAATATAATCATCACAAACATCACCATAAAGCTCCCTAATGTAATCCAACCTAATGATTCACCCAGATAAAAGTGATCGTTATTGTCTTGTGTTTGGATGGCATTGATTTTCAATTGAATATTAATCATTGCCCACGCCAATAATAATGTAGGAACAAAGCTAAGACCATAAAACATATAATAGACCTCTTTCGAAAATGTAAATTTAGCGATTAACTTGCCAATTTATAAATCCTGCCACTAATTTCATTCTC
>NZ_JBHFHK010000036.1:0-22429 GCF_041928215.1 Hubeiibacter jixunmingi
AACCGATGAATCTTTTGCTGCTAATATCTATCTGGCTGCAACAATAATCAATTTGCGTTAATTGTCAACACGCCCTAATAAAAAGCATTTGAGATTAAAAAAATTAAACCCGAATCATCAATGGCTTAGGATGTAAAAATCGCTCATCAATCAAATCCAAAGGCAAGCGTTTTCCGCTTAGATAATCTCTAATACAATGCAAAATCAATGGACTACGCAAATCAATCGACTGCTCAAGCTCAGCAAAACTCATCCAATGCGTGCGAATAATATCACTATCCAAAGGCAAATCGGTTTTTTCCACGACCTTGGCAATATAACAAAAACGATAATAGGTACGTGATAAATCCATTGGTGGCGTATAAGTATAAATGCCTAATAAATCAGTTAATTCTACTCGATAGCTTGTTTCTTCCAAGGTTTCACGGATAGCTGCTTCTTGAATGCTTTCGCCTGCTTCGACATGTCCAGCAGGTTGATTGAGTACATTACGCCCGACTTCTTTGCCGTATTCTTCTACCATCAAAAATTTACCATCTTGTTCGATGATGGTTGCTACAGTAACATGGGCTTGCCAAGTGGTCATAGAATTTACACTCAATTTTCAATGATTTTAGTATAAAAGTAAATCAAATAATAATCATCAAAAAAATTATTCAGCCAAAAAATTTAACACGCCCAGTGCCGCCACAGGTGCGGTTTCGGTACGTAATACACGCTTGCCAATCGTCCATTTGACAAAGCCTTGCTGTACCGAATCCGTAATTTCGGCATCGCTCAATCCGCCTTCTGCACCGACCAATAGGGCAATATTTTGGGGTAAAGGCTGAGCGAATTGCATCTTGCCATCACTCAATGCCAATACCAATTTCAAATCGGCTTGCACTTGGCGAGTCCAATCTTGCACCGACATTGGGGCAAGTACTTCAGGCACGAGATTTAAACCGCATTGCTCACAAGCAGCGATTGCCACGGCTTGCCAATGTTCGATTTTCTTTTGGTCACGGTCGTATTTTAAACGCATTTCACAGCGTTCACTGGTCAAAAGTTGGATTTGATGCACGCCCAATTCCGTGGCTTTTTGAATAGCATAATCCATACGGTCGCCTTTGCTCATCACTTGCCCGAGCGTGACTTTTACCGCCAAATTACGATTTTTAGGATAAAAATCTAAAATATTTACTTGTGCAGATTTTTTATCAATATTGCTTAATTCAACAAAATATTCACCGCCTTTGCCATTAAACACAATGGCTTGTTCACCGACTTTGGCACGCAAAACCCGTGTCCAATGGTGAAACACATTTTCAGGTAAGGTATAGGATTGGGCTAGGGCAAAGTCATCGGCGATAAAAAAACGGTTCATTGTATAATCTTTGAGCTATTTGGTAAATCATGTATAAATTTTATAAAATGTTTAGAATAAAAGCAAAATAAAATCAATATAAAATCAATATTTTGATGATTTAATGATATTTCTCGGCTGAATAGATATTGCTTTTAGATTTATTTAACGCATAATGCAAATTTACTTCGTGTTGATATTATCAAGGATAGTCATGTTCAAGTCATTTTTTCCAAATCCAAGGTGGTTTTTTTTGAGTGCTTTCATATGGGTTGCTATATGTATGAGTGCTTGGTATTTAGGGGGTAAGTCTTGGGGAGAATTTATAGGATTCCCCAAAGGTTATGCGGATGAAAAAGGCCCGATTAATGTTTTTGCATTTACCACTTATGCCAAAATGTGGTTTTATTTATGGTTTGCTACGGCGACGGTATTATTTGCCGTATTTTGGAAAATATTCTCTAAAAATCCATGGCAATTATGGTCGGTATGGGGAACGGCATTTATTTTATTTAATATTTGGTTTAACGTGGAAGTGGGCGTGTTAATTAACGCTTGGTATAATCCATTTTATGATTTGATCCAACAGATGTTAACGACTGGTGGTGATGTCAAATTATTATATAGTAATATTATGGTTTTCTTATATATCGTTATGGTATATGTGACGATTTATGTATTGAATACCTTTTTTGTTAGCCATTATGTATTTCGCTGGCGTACTGCGATGAATGATTATTATACTAGTCATTGGGAGAAATTACGTCATATTGAAGGGGCATCACAACGTATTCAAGAAGATACGATGCGTTTTGCCAAGACTTTAGAAGATTTGGGTGTACAACTGGTCAAGTCAGTGATGACCTTGATTGCCTTTTTACCGATTTTATTTGAATTATCGAAAAAAATACCAGAGTTACCGATTATTGGTGCAGTAGAGCATTCGTTGGTCTGGGCAGCAGTGGTTTGGGCGATATTGGGTACAGCGATTTTGGCGATTGTTGGCGTAAAATTGCCTGGGTTAGAATTTAATAATCAGAGAGTTGAAGCAGCTTATCGTAAAGAGTTGGTTTATGGCGAAGATCATGCCGATAGAGCTGATCCACCTACTTTAAAACAATTATTCTCTAACGTGCGTGGTAATTATTTTAGACTGTATTTCCACTATGTATATTTTAACTTAGTGCGTATTTGGTATATGCAGTTGGATAATATTTATAGTCTAGTGGTTTTGTTCCCAAGTATTGCAGCAGGGAAAATGACTTTGGGGTTAATGTCGCAAATCGGTAATGTATTTGACCAAGTGAGAAATGCTTTCCAATATTTGATTAATTCATGGCCGACCATTATTGAATTATTATCTATCTATAAACGTCTAAAAGCCTTTGAAAAGACTTTGGATTAAAATATTCAAAAATAAAAAAAGCAGTAAATTTAGGTTTACTGCTTTTTGATTACCGCATTATCAATTAATCATCACTAACTTCAATGCCATAATGCTCACATAATGCTCGTAAATCTTGATTAAAGGTTTGCTTTTTAGCCATAAATCGCCAATCATTACTTTGTTTCATCAACTCAAATAAAATCACGCTTTGTTGGTTTGGCTGTTGAATCAAAAAATCACCTTGAAATAAACAGATATTGTTTTGATTAATCATGACTTGAATATTTTGTGGCGGAATGGCTTGTTCACTGCTTAATGAAAACGCCATTTTTTGTACATCACCTTGTTGTTTAGATAGGTCACAAGAAAATTGAGATAGAATATGCTGATTATCATGTTCTACATTGAAAGATAACGTATTATCTTCGCTGTCTGTTTGTCCATAAAAAATCATATCATGATCGCCACGTACTTTTTGCTGAGTATTTAATCGCCACAATACTGCATCAGTATCAAATGCTGTGCGAATAATAATTTCAATTTTATTATTCAGGATTAAGGTTTTTTGTTCTTGGCTTGCAATATTAGCAGTATTGGCATTACTTTTAGCAGGCAAATTACTATGATTTTCTTTGGGCTTAATTCGTACTAAGATAGCTTTATCATCACGTTTAATTTGATATAAACGCATTGCAGTAATTAAAGCGGATAATTTAGCATAGCCGTATTTTTTCGGGCTAAAATCAGGCAATTTTTGATTTAATAAACTACCTAAAGTGCCAATATTTAACCATTCACCTTGTGGAATATTCTGCAAAATATCGTTAATCGCATTGATTAAAGGCTTTTCTTTACGCAATTGTTGCATATCATAAACTGCGTTTTGAATGTTATAATTTTTTAAATTTTCAACTTCGATAAATTGTGTACAGGCTTGACGAAAAGACACGACTGCTTTTTTCTCACCAAAACCATAAACAGGAATATTGTTTTTACGAATACGCACCGCAAGACTGGCAAAATCACTATCGGAAGAAATCAAACAAAAACAATCATATTGGTTGCTATGCAATAAATCCATCGCTTCAATCACAAGGGCAATATCGGTGGCATTTTTGCCTTTGACATAGGCAAATTGTTGCATCGGCTCTAAAGCATATTTTAAGATATTTTCCTGCCACGAACCAAGATTACTTTGTCCCCAATCGCCATAAATTTTACGACAAGTAATTTTGCCTAATGTTTCAATATGGGTGAAAATTTTGGCAAACATATTGGCTGACGCATTATCCGCATCAATTAAAATCGCAATATTTTTAAATGACATTCCGTAGCACTCATAAATTATAAAATACAAACAACATTATAAAACACAATACAAAAAATCGGCAATCACTTTCGCTATTGCCGATTTTGTTATCACACTAAAAAATTACCCAATCAATTGCTTCATCAATTCATTGACTTGAGCAGGGTTGGCTTTACCTTTTGATGCTTTCATCACTTGACCGACCAAACCATTAAAGGCTTTTTCCTTACCTGATTTGTATTCTTCGACCATTTTTTCATTGGCTGCCAGCACGTCTTTGATGATGGCTTCAATCGCACCTGTATCGGTTTCTTGCTTCAAACCATGCTCTGCAATGATATCATCGGCTGATTTGCCTTCGCTATCCCACAGATAAGCAAACACTTGCTTGGCGATTTTACCGCTGATGGTGTTGTCCGCAATACGTGCAATCATACCGCCCAATTGTGCCGCAGAAATAGGCGACTGTGTAATGTCTAGATTGGCTTTATTCAACGCCCCAGACAATTCACCCATGACCCAGTTAGCAGCGATCTTGGCATTGCTATCACCGACTAATTTCACCACATTTTCAAAATAATCAGCCATATCACGTGATTGCGTCAAAACACGGCTGTCATATTCTGGCAATTGATAATCTGCCACAAAACGCTCACGACGTGCGGTTGGTAGCTCAGGCATATCGGCTTGAATATCGGCGATTTGCTGCTCAGAAATATGCACTGGCAATAAGTCTGGATCAGGGAAATAACGGTAATCGTTAGCTTCTTCTTTAGAACGCATCGAACGGGTTTCCATTTTATTTGGGTCAAATAAACGGGTTTCTTGTACGATACGACCGCCACTTTCTAAGATGTCGATTTGACGTTCGATTTCGACATCAATGGCTTTTTCAATAAAACGGAACGAGTTGATATTTTTCAATTCGCAACGTGTACCAAACTCATCGCCTGGGCGACGGATAGACACGTTACAGTCACAACGGAATGAACCTTCCGCCATGTTACCATCAGAAATGCCTAACCAACGCACCAGTGTGTGAATAGCTCGCACATACGCCACCGCTTCTTCAGTCGAACGCATATCAGGTTCAGACACGATTTCTAATAATGGTGTACCTGCACGGTTAAGGTCAATGCCTGTCATACCTGCAAAATCTTCATGCAACGATTTACCTGCATCTTCTTCCAAGTGGGCACGGGTTACGCCAATACGTTTGCTTGTACCATCTTCAAGGAAAATGTCCACATGACCTTTACCGACAATAGGATTGTCCATTTGACTGATTTGATAGCCTTTTGGTAAGTCAGGGTAGAAATAATTTTTACGGGCAAAGACCGATGCTCGGTCAATTTCGGCATTGATGCCCAAACCAAAACGAATGGCTTTATTCACCACTTCGGCATTTAGTACAGGTAACACCCCTGGTAAAGCCAAATCAATCAAACTGGCTTGCGTATTCGGTTCAGCACCAAAAGCGATACTTGAACCAGAGAAAATTTTTGAATTGGTGTTCAATTGGGTGTGAATTTCTAAACCAATCACCACTTCCCAACCGTCAATCAACTTTGCCATTACACAGTCTCCTTCGCAAGCTCGGCACGTTGTGTATGCCAATCAGTATGTTGTTGATATTGATGAACAATGGATAATAATTGACTTTCAGACCAATAATTACCAATCAATTGTAAACCGACTGGCAATTGTTGTGCGTCAAAGCCAACAGGGGCGTTAATCGCAGGTAAGCCCGCTAAATTCACCGCAAGCGTGTAAATATCACCCAAATACAATTCCACTGGGTCTAATGATGCACCGATTTTATAAGCAGTGGTCGGGGCAGATGGTGACGCAATCACATCGACTTGCTCAAAGGCTTTTAAGAAATCTTGTTGAATTAAGCGACGGACTTTTTGTGCTTTGACATAATAAGCATCATAATAACCTGCTGATAGGGCATACGTTCCAATTAAGATACGGCGTTGTACTTCTTCACCAAAACCTTCTGAACGAGAACGCGTATATAAATCATTCAAGTCGCTTGGATTTTCACAGCGATAGCCATAACGCACACCATCATAACGAGAAAGGTTCGATGATGCTTCAGCAGGAGCGATTAAGTAATAGGTCGGTACATAAGCATCCACCATGCTCAAATCAATCTCTACCAACGTCGCACCGAGTTGCTCAAGTTGTTTTAACGATTCTTCTACACGCGCTTTAACATCAGCCGCTAAACCTTGCACATTAAAATATTGCTTTGGAATACCGATACGCAAACCTTTTAAATCGGTTTTGTTGAGATTTGCCACATAGTCATCCACTTCACGATTGACCGATGTCGAATCACGCTCATCATGACCTGCAATGGCATTCATCAAATAGGCACAATCTTCCGCAGAGCGAGCCATTGGGCCACCTTGGTCGAGTGAGGATGCATAAGCAATCATACCAAAACGCGATACACGACCATAAGTCGGTTTTAAACCTGTAATGCCACAGAAAGATGCAGGCTGACGAATAGAACCACCTGTATCAGTACCTGTCGCAAAAGGTGCTAAATCCGCAGCAACCACGGCAGCAGAACCACCAGACGAACCACCTGGAACGCAATCTAACTGCCAAGGGTTTTTGGTCGCACCGTAATATGAATTTTCCGTGGTCGAACCCATGGCAAATTCATCCATATTGACTTTACCTAAAGTCACCAAGCCGGCTTGTTTGGCTTTTGCAACGACTGTCGCATCATAAGGTGAGATAAAATTATCGAGCATTTTTGAGCCAGCAGAGGTCTTGATGCCTTGGGTACAAAAAATATCTTTATGTGCTAAAGGAATACCAGTAAGTACGCCTGCATTGCCCGCTTTGCGTAATTGGTCTGCGGCATCAGCTTCAGCCAGTGCTTGCTCTGGAGTTACCGTAATAAAGCTATTAATACGTTGATCTAATTGAGCAATACGCTGTAAATAGTGTTGTGTGAGTTCGCGAGATGAGAATTGAGCTTTTGCTAATCCTTCACTCATCTCTTGAATCGAAAGTAAATGTAAATCAGTCATTTGCAATCTTCTCTATAAGATTTTGGTCAATTTGGTAAGTTCACTTATTTAGTCAAAAAAATGCCAATCTTGTTTGATAAAAAAGTGAGTAGATAAAAACAGTCGTGATCAGTCGATTTGATCGAATTATTCCACTACACGTGGCACGAGATACAAACCATCTTGTGTTGCAGGGGCAACTTGCTGATAATCTTGGCGTTTGTCATATTCTGTTACAATATCTTTGCGTAGTGGCTGATGGTCGTCAAAAGGGTTTTTTAACGGTTCAACACCATCGGTATCAAATTGCTGTAACGCATCCATCATATGCAAAATCTTGTTTAAACCGTGGGCTGTAGCGTTGGCTTGAGCTTCATCAAAAGATAATTTTGCCAATTTTGCCACTTGTTGTACGGTGCTGGCATCAAGCTGTTCAGTGCTAGAATTTGGGTCTTTAGACATATTTTCACCTAAATGAACAAAAAAAATGTAAAATAATGGTCAATATGATATAGGATTGACTTGTTCATTGCATCACATTTCGTTAAAGTTACGCACTTGGAAAGTCACTTCATTACACTGAGAAGCAACCGTGATATTTTTTAAACGTCTTTTTGGCTGGTTTTCTCCAAATTTAGCAATTGATTTGGGTACAGCAAACACACTTATTTACGCACCTGATCGTGGGATTATCTTAAACGAACCAACGGTGGTTGCTATCCGCCATAGTGGTTCACAAAAAATCGTCGCTGCTGTGGGCGAGGACGCCAAACAAATGTTAGGTCGTACACCTGCAAATATTGCTGCGATTCGTCCAATGAAGGATGGTGTGATTGCTGATATCGAAGTGACTGAGACCATGTTGCATCAATTTATCAGTAAAGTAAATGATCGTGGTATCTTGCCAAATCATCCAAAAGTCGTTGTTTGTGTACCATGCAAATCAACTTTGGTCGAGCGTCGTGTCATTCGTGAAGCAGTGTATAACGCTGGCGCGCAAGAAGTTCGCTTGATTGAAGAGCCAATGGCAGCCGCAATCGGTGCTGGCTTACCAGTAGAGCAAGCTTGTGGTTCGATGGTCGTTGATGTGGGTGGTGGTACAACTGAGATTGCAATTATTGCATTGCAGGGTTGTGTTTATTCTGATTCGATCAAAGTCGGTGGTGATATGTTTGATGAACATATTATCAACTATGCTCGCAAGCATCATGGTTGCGTGATTGGTGAAACCACAGCTGAACAGATCAAGCAAAAAGTAGGTATGGCTTTTGATGATGGTCAGCACGAGCAAATCGAAGTACGTGGACGTAACCTTGCTGAAGGTGTGCCACGTTCATTCACAATGAACTCAAAAGAAGTACTCGAAGCGATTCGTGAGCCATTAAACAATATCGTTGCTGCAGTCAAAACAGCACTAGAACAAACGCCACCAGAATTGTCATCTGACTTGGCAGAGCGTGGTATCGTTCTAACTGGTGGTGGTGCATTGTTGCGTAATTTAGATAGACTTTTGTCTAAAGAAACAGGCTTACCAGTGATGATCGCTGAAGATCCATTGACTTGTGTTGCACGTGGTGGTGGCAAGGTATTGGAATACTTTGATGATCCTAATCACGAAATGTTATTTGTTGATTAATTTTTAGTAAATCTGTAAAAATTGCAATTCAACTCAATAAGGTAACAGACGGTGCAAACGCTCCTAACACGCCAACCGCCGTCAATTCGTGCGTTTATATTGGCAATTATTGCGTCATTGGTGTTGTTATTCATCAACTGGCAATTTAGTCGATTTATTGAGCCTGTACGTCAAGTGATTCGTGCAGCGTACTCACCTATCTATGCAGTAGCCAAATATCCTGTCGTTTCGGAAAAATGGCTGCAACTGCAAGTCCGTTCTGATCAAGATCTTGGACGTGAAAATACTGCGTTGAAAGCCGAACTGCTACAAGCCCAAGTCCGATTACAAAAACTGTCTGAACTCTCTGCTGAAAATACTCGTTTGCGTGGCTTAGTCAATACACCATTGATGATCGATGGGCGTGTGATGATTGCTGAAATCATTGGTGTCGATCCTAATCCTTTAGAACATGCTGTGATTATCAATAAGGGTGCGAGTCAGCAATTGCATGAAGGGCAGACTGTGTTAGATGGTAGCGGTATCGTGGGACAAATCGTTGCTGTTTATCCAAACAGTGCTAAAGTGATTTTATTATCCAATAAAGAAAGCTCGATTTCTGTACGTATTGAACGTACTGGTATGCGTGCAATCGTTTCTGGTACAGGTGACTACGGTGCTTTGGAAATGCAATATGTACCATCCACTGCTGATGTCAAAGTAGGCGATGTCGTTTATAGCTCAGGCTTGGGTGAACGCTATCCTGCAGGCTACTTGGTTGGTACGATTACCGCAGTACAACAGCACAATACTGGTGAATTTGCTCAAATCACAGTCAAGCCAGCAGCAGACCTTGCGAGTAGCTACCATGTGGTCGTGCTATTTACTCAAGGTTTGGCACAGGAGCAACCGCATGTCAGTCGTTAAAAAGGAAAGCTTTGCACAGCATCGTGATCCACTTTGGGCGATTATTATCTCAGTGATGATTGCCTCAGTATTGACAGTATATCCTTTGCCATTTCAGATCAGTAACTGGCGTCCATCATTTATGCTCATGGTGGTGTTTTTTTGGGTAATGTGTCAGCCTGTATGGACAGGGGTGTGGTTTGCCTTTGCTATTGGCTTGGTGACAGATTTATTGCTTGAAATGCCATTAGGGCTGAATGCTTTACTTTTTGTGATCATTAGTTATGCCGTGCGTTATTTCACTCGTGAAAAACGTATTATGACGCAATTACAGCTTTGGTTGATTTTTGCGATGTGCGTATTGATATATGGTTTAATTGTTTTGGGATTCTTATTGGCTTCAGGTGCAAAGATTTCTATTTTATCCGAATTTCAAAGCATCATCACTAGTATCGTGATATGGCCATTATTATACTGGTTGTTAAAACGCTGGCGAGCAGTTTAAAAAAATTATATAAAGTGAAAAATCGATACGATACATTTAAAAGGCTAAATCTTATTTAGCCTTTATATTTGTGTGGATATCGTGTTGCTTCTAGATAAGTGTAATACTATTTGTAAAAATTAAACTACCATAGAAAAGAAAACCGTTATGGTTCCTTGCGAGCTACAGCTCTCATCACCACGAACGGCTTTTATAACTTAATATTATCCACTTACTTAGAAATAAATTTTTAGCCCTAACCTTTCATTCAAATCCACTTCATCTAAATCGATTACTTTGCTGAAATAACTAAGAATCCATGTTTATGATGGTGTCTAATGATTTCAGAAAAATAGGTCTTAAGTAGGTTAGGGTAGTTTAGAAAGTCATTAAATACCAGCCATAATTCACCATGATTATTTAGCAATTTCTTGCTGTGCTCACATAGATTTTCACTGGCTTGATAATCTGTTTTTACGCCTTGATGAAAAGGTGGGTTACTAATAATCACATCAAAGGCATGTTGAAACTCTGCTTGCTGGCTGAGATTTTGTATATCTGTAATGGCGATAGTAGTCAATTGCTGAGAAAGTCCATGCTTTTCAAAGTTTAAACGTGTTGAATGTAATGCAAAGGCATCAACATCCACAGCCACAATATGATTATTCGGATTAAGTTTAGCAAGGATTAAACCCATAATACCCGAACCACAACCAAAATCTAAAATCTTGCCTGATTTGACTTGATTTAAAAATGGTAAAAGCTGTGCAGTACCTATATCCAAACGATTTTGACTAAATACGCCAGCCATACTTTGGATATTAAGCTGAATATTTTTTTCATTCATAAAATCTTTGAGATTTAAATCATAATCTTGAATACCATATTGTTCGGCTTGATATTTAAATTCATCTTTTATATTTGATTTAAAATTAAACTGCCATAATTGACAATGGCGTGCTGAATCTATTTTAAAGACTTTACCATAGTCTTTGAGTTGTTTACTGCTGCCTTCGATACCTGCATTTTTTTCACCAACCAAATAAATATTGCTATTTAGATCAAGTGTTTGAATCAGCTGGTGGATGATATAATGCAATAAAGCCTTGGCTTTCGGTACAAAAATAATAACATTATCATAATGTTCAACAGGTGGTAATATATCGAAATGAATAGACTGTAATTGCTGTTGATTTTTTTCAGTCTTTAATCGATTTAGATACTGATAATCCGAATGATTCCAACACCACATTGCGACACTTTGGCTATTATGCTGTAATAGTGTTATTGCTAAATCATCACTCGGCGGATTAATCAATAAAACACGACCTTGCATTAATTCAGCTTGACGTAGCACAACTTGACTTTTGGCATCCATAATGACATTACCTAGTTAAAAAAACATTGAATATGATAACTGATATTTTAAGTGATCATATTTAATATTTTTATAAAAAAATGCAGAATTCGGTTTTCTGTAAATCAATAAGGGAAATAAACATTATATTTATTTCCCTTATGTATGCGTTTTTGCAGAACTTTTACATTTGTTCGCCTTGCGAAGCTGGTTGATCATCCATTGCTGGCAAAACTAAGTTAAGCACCAATGCCGCAATACCACCCGTTGCAACACCAGAACTAAAAATATTTTGAATCAACTGTGGCATATGTTTTAAAAACTCTGGTACTTGTGCAATTCCCAAGCCTAAACCTAAAGAAATCGCAATAATCAACAACGCACGACGGTCAAGTTTTGTACTTGCTAAAATATTGATTCCTGATGCTGCGACAGCACCAAACATCACCATCACCGCACCACCTAAAACCGCAGCTGGCACAGCTTGTACAATCCCTGCAATTTTTGGAAATAAGCCCAAAATCACCAACATTCCTGCAATCCAAAAGCCCACATAACGACTTGCTACGCCAGTCAATTGAATTACACCATTATTTTGTGCAAATACAGAACTTGGGAAGGTATTAAAAATACCTGCAAGCAATGAGTTGGTACCATTCACCAACACACCACCTTTAATGCGTTGCATCCAGGTATCGCCTGTCACTGGCTGTTGGGAAATTTTACTGGTTGCGGTAATATCACCAATCGCTTCCAAAGATGTGACCAAATAAATAAAGGCAAAAGGAATAAATAGCGACCAATCAAAAGAAATACCATAATGCAATGGCTGTGGGATAGCAAATACTGGTGCATCGTGGAATGCTTTAAAATCTAATAAGCCCATTACCGCAGCAATAATATAACCAATGATGAGTGCTAACAAAATCGATGCACTACGCATCCAAGTGATATTTAGACGGTTTAAAATAATGATAATCGCCAATACAGTGCATGACAAAATCATATTTTGTGCATTCGCAAATGTACCATCAGCCATTGCACCATAGCCGCCGCCCATACCGATTAAGCCAACTTTGATCAGTGTTAAACCAATCAATAGTACGACAATACCTGTGACCAAAGGATTAATCAGCTTTTTCACCCAAGGTAGGATTTGTGATACACCCATTTCAATAAATGCACCAGCGATTACTACGCCGAAAATGGCTGCCATCACCTGTTGATACGGTGTGCCACTCGCCACCATCGCCGCACCAATACCAATGATTGGACCAATAAAGTTAAAGCTGGTACCTTGTACAATCAATAAACCTGCACCGAGTGGACCAAACTTACGGCATTGTAAAAAGGTTGCGATACCTGAGATGATCAATGACATCGACAAAATCATGGTCGTCTCGTGGGCAGGAACACCCAAAGCACCACAAATCAATAACCCGGGGGTCATGATTGGCACAAGAATCGCAAGTAAATGTTGTAATGCAGCAAGAAAAGCAGCGAGAGGGGCAGGGCGGTCATCTATACCGTAGATGAGTTCGCTCGGTTGTTGCGGAGTAATATCGCTCATAATACCATCAACTTAAATTGGGACAGTTTAAAAGCAGCTTATTTTAATGGCAAATCGCTACAATGGCAAAGAAAACCATACATTATTTAAAATAATTTTTACATAAAAATACTTTTGGTTGAATTTTAACCTCTGTTAATATGCAGTGTGGAAAATTTAATGATGATTGCACTTGGAGAACGGCATCTTTTTTAAGCTTAATTTTGTTGAAAAAGTCACCTTTATGACACTGCATTAAAAAAATACGAAAAAAATATTTCAGCCAAAGGCTTTAATCTGTATAATTCGCCCGACTATTTCTAAAAATACCATGTATAGGGTATGTTGAACTTGCAATTTTGTCGTCAAAAGTAGGATAAATCACGCTTTGTTTTGCATTTTTATTCGTTATGTCAGTGAGATGTAACAAAAAGTGCGGTTAAGCAGTGTCTAAATTTCTAACTTTGTGAGCAACAAAAAACAATTAAACATCAGCATGATGGTAGCGATTGATAACTTATGTGGTTTATGTTCAGTATACCCGTTGGTTTTTATTCACCTTAGTGCATGGTATTTATTCACTCTTCGAGATTTTTATGTCTGATATTAAAACTTTGCGTAACATCGCAATTATCGCTCACGTCGACCATGGTAAAACAACACTGGTTGATAAATTATTGCAACAATCAGGTGCTTTGGGCGAACGTGCTGGCGAGATTGAACGTGTGATGGACTCAAACGCCCTAGAAAGCGAGCGTGGGATTACCATTTTGGCGAAAAACACTGCCATCAAATGGACGGATAAACGTACTGATACTGAATACCGTATTAACATCGTGGACACCCCAGGACACGCCGACTTTGGTGGTGAAGTAGAACGTGTGATGTCGATGGTGGATTGCGTACTTTTATTGGTCGATTCACAAGAAGGTCCAATGCCACAAACACGTTTTGTAACGCAAAAAGCTTTTGCACGTGGTTTAAAACCAATCGTCATCATCAACAAAATTGACAAGCCATCTGCACGTGCAGACTGGGTAATTGACCAAGTATTTGATTTGTTCGATAACTTGGGTGCGACTGACGAACAGTTAGATTTCCCTATCGTTTATGCTTCTGGTATCAATGGTATCGCAGGTCATGAGCCTGAAAATCTTGCACCAGATATGACACCATTATTTGAAACGATTGTTGATATTGTTGAACCGCCACATGTTGATGTGGATGGTCCATTCCAAATGCAAATCTCTTCACTTGACTATAACAGCTTTGTAGGTGTTATTGGTGTAGGTCGTATTCAACGTGGTTCAGTAAAAACGAATACACCTGTAACTGTAATTGACAAAGATGGTAAGACACGTAACGGTCGTATCCTAAAAATTATGGGCTATCATGGTCTTGAGCGTATTGATATCGATGAAGCATCAGCAGGTGATATCGTGTGTATCACAGGTATTGATGAGCTAAGCATTTCAGATACCATTTGTGATCCAAAAGCAGTTGAAGCCCTACCACCATTGTCTGTAGATGAGCCAACTGTATCGATGACTTTCCAAGTAAACAACTCACCATTTGCAGGTAAAGAAGGTAAGTTTGTTACTTCTCGTAATATTCGTGAGCGTTTAGATCGTGAATTGATTCATAACGTGGCATTGCGTGTAGAAGAAACAGACAGCCCAGATGCATTCAAAGTATCAGGTCGTGGTGAATTGCACTTGTCTGTATTGATTGAAAATATGCGTCGTGAAGGCTTTGAATTAGGTGTTTCTCGTCCACAAGTGATCATGAAAGAAATCGACGGCGTTAAACAAGAGCCATATGAAAACGTGACTTTTGACGTTGAAGAGCAACATCAAGGTTCTGTAATGGAACAAATGGGTCATCGTAAAGGCGAATTGACCAATATGGAAGTCGATGGTAAAGGTCGTATCCGTATTGAAGCTACTGTACCTTCACGTGGTTTGATCGGTTTCCGTTCAGAATTCCTAACCATGACTTCTGGTACAGGTATCATGACATCGAGCTTCTCGCATTATGGTCCTGCCAAAGAAGGTAGCGTGGCAAAACGCCAAAACGGTGTGTTGATTTCTATGGTGCAAGGCGTATGCTTGGGTTATGCATTGTTCAGCTTACAAGAGCGTGGTCGTCTATTTGCTAAACCGCAAATGGAAGTCTATGAAGGCATGATCGTGGGTATCAATTCACGTTCTGACGACATGGTCGTGAACCCAACCAAAGCAAAACAATTGACTAACGTGCGTGCGTCAGGTACGGATGATGCGATTGTATTGACACCTGCATTAGATTATACCCTTGAGCAAGCGTTAGAATTTATCGAAGATGACGAATTGGTTGAAGTAACACCAAAATCAATCCGTATTCGTAAGCGTTTCTTAAGTGAAAACGATCGTAAACGTGCAGCACGTGGTATGTAATTTACCCTTGTCATGGTTATTTAAAATATATTTTTAAATGCTACCCCAAAAGTTAGACATAGCTTTTGGGGTTTATTTTATTGATAAGATGATTAAAAAAATATTAAACGACTTTATTTATCCATATATGTCATGGATGAAAATAATATTATTTTATTTGCTGTAACTTTTCTGCTGCCACTTCAGCAAAATACGTCAAGATTCCGTCTGCACCCGCACGACGACAGCTTAATAATGATTCCAAAATGACACTGTCAGATAACCAACCATTCTGAATTGCTGCCATATGCATGGCATATTCACCGCTCACTTGATAAACGAAGGTCGGCACACCAAAAGTATCTTTGACATCTCTTACTACGTCCAAATATGGCATACCTGGTTTGACCATGACCATATCTGCACCTTCTTGAATATCTAGAGCCACTTCATGCAACGCCTCATTGCGATTTGCAACATCCATTTGGTAGCTGTATTTATTACCACCTTTTAGATTACTGGCTGAGCCAACCGCATCACGAAATGGGCCGTAGTAGCTAGATGCATATTTGGCAGAATACGCCATGATACTGGTATCAATAAAACCATTTTGCTCCAAAGCATGACGGATCGCACCGATTCGCCCATCCATCATATCACTAGGTGCAATCACATCACTACCTGCCGCAGCATGGCTAAGTGCTTGCTTGATAAGGCAATCAATAGTTTCATCATTTAGTACATAGCCATTATCATTAATGATGCCATCTTGACCATGTGTGGTATATGGGTCTAAAGCACCGTCTGTGATCAATACCATTTCTGGCAAATGTTGCTTGAGTAAACGACAAGTTTGTTGTACCAAACCTTGATCATCCCAAGCATTCTCGGCAGTCAGAGATTTGTCTTGTTGTGGTGTGACAGGAAAAATCGCCAATTTACTGACACCAAGATCAAGCAATTTTTCAGCTTTTTTTAATAATAAATCTGCAGATAGACGCTGAATATTTGGCATACTGCTAATATCTTGTTGCTGCTTTTCGCCTGGTAAAACAAACACAGGATAGATCAAATGGGCTGCGGATAAATGTGTTTCGCTTACCATTTGGCGAAGTTGATCATTTTTACGAATACGACGCATACGTGTGGCAGGAAAAGCAGGACGATTAAAATGATAAGACATTGCAATATTCCAAGATCGATAAATTATTGGCTATTGTAGGACTTTTTTTAATGTAGAGCAAAAATATATCTTTATCTTCATGTTGATTTTATTGCTAAGATTTTGTTATCTTAGCCCGATTAGGGCAGTGTCTCTTTTTGAAAATACATTTGGACAGTCGAAGATGAATCAAGAATATGTGGATGCGTCACAATATCAGTTTCCCGAACATGTAGAAAGTTTTGTAGAAATTTTACAGCATGTGAGTGATGTATTTAATCATTCGCCATTTTTTATTCATAATCATTTTGTCATGCGTGTTGTGGATGAACAGCTACAAGTCTATGCAGAAATGCGTCCACATTTGGTTGGTAATGCACATTTTCAAATTCTACATGGCGGTGCGACAGCGACTCTATTAGATACAGTAGGTGGTGCTTTGGTGATTGCCGAATTATATCGTCATCAAATCGATGAAAAACATCTATTGGCAAAACGTGCGAGTAAAGTAGCAACTCTGGATATGCGAGTGGATTATCTCGCTCCTGGTGCAGGTGGACATTTTATTGCTACTGCACATGCATTACGCGTTGGACGTAAGAGTGCCACTGTACGAATGGATTTACATAATGAAAAAAATATACTCATCGCAACAGCGACGGGGGTGTATAGCTATTAATCAAAAGAATATGAAGTTGTATAACACAACAGGTTTATACATCGAGAATTTACAAAGTGCAACCAAGTAACATCAGTTTTGAGAGATATTTATAAACAACAATATAACAAAATAGCGTACTTTAGTGCGTTGATTTTGTTTTAGAATACACGACTAAGACTAATTGCTAATTTATCAGCTTGCTATTTGTGTGAATGGCTTTTTATTGGGCTGGTATAGTTGTTTTGAAATTTAGGAATCATGTATGGCTCAGGTTATTCATTCTGCACAACAACCTCACAAAATCCGTAAGAGCTTGCCCTTAAGTGCTGTGGCTTTTTCGATTTTCTTGACTGCGTGTAGTAGTACTCAACCTAGCCGTGCCAATAATATCGATCACAGCCAAGACTTTTTGTTTAATGATGCTTTGACAGCAAACAGTCGTGGCAATCTTACAGCGTTATATCAGCATCAACAGCAGATGCAAGGTAGTGCTTTGGGTTACTATCCAGAATATTTTATTCTTAATCAAAATATTGCAACCCAACCAGTAGAACAGATTTTACAATTTGCACAACGTCATCCACAGACTGCGATGACAGAAAAATTGATTGCAGATTATATTGAAGAAAAAGTAAAAATTGGTGATACACGTACACCAGCGGTATTGATTCCTTTGGTGATGAATGCTGATGAGTCTGAAGCTTGTGCAATTACTCAAATCAAAGCCAGTTTGGGACAGCCAATCAGTAAAGATGATTATCGCGATGCTTTGCTCAAAATGGATGATCGAAAACAGCCAGAATTATGCAAAAGTTTAGCTCGTAATATCATTAATCATCCGAGTATGTCACAGCTTGACAGAATACAGCGTTTATTCGTGGTTGCCCGTGCGGGTGATATTGGTGCAACATTGAACACTGCAAATGCAATGGGTTTGAATGTACAACTTTCTCAGTTAAATGCTATTTATGCCAATCCAGCGAGCTATTTGTATAGTAATCCAAATAAGAATGACTTTGTGCAACAAGTTTACCTGATTTTTGCTTTGGGATTGTTGGCAAATAATGATTTAAATCAAGCATTCAGTCTCGCACCGAGTATTGCCAATGGTGCAGATGCCCAATTTGCACGCTATATTTACCGTACTGTAGGTTATGTTGGTGCAAATACGATTGTCAAAAATGGATTTAATCCTTTAGCTTTACAATATTTTGAACAAAGTCAAGGCTTTCCATTTAGTCCAGAAGAGTCTGAGCTTTACGCAAGACAGGCAATTCGCTTTGCCAATTGGGGTGCTGTAATACGTGCGATCAATACCATGCATCCAGCACAACAGCAAGAAGACTGTTGGCAATATTGGGTCGCACGTGCTTTGGAAGCCAGCAATGACCGCAACAGCATGAATCAAGCAACCAGCATTTATCAAAGATTGGCAAGATCTGATGATTATCATGGTTTACTGTCTCGTATGCGTCTCAAGCAAGATTATGTGAATGAACCGAATGATTATGTGCCTACTGCAAATGACATCGCTCGAGTTGATCAAGACATTCATTTTGCTCGTGCATTTAGTTTAAAAGACATCGGTGCGCCTGATGCTTACAGTAACAGAGAGTGGAACTGGGCGGTACGCCAAGCAGCAAATCGACAAGATGATGCACTGATCATTGCAGCAGCACAGCGTGCCGATGCCATGGGGTGGCGTGATCGTTCAATTTTTGCTGCCGATCGCACTACAAATCGCCATAATTATACCTTGCGTTATCCGATGCCTTACCAAAACCTAGTTGTGCGGCATAGTGCAAGTGCAGGCATCCATCCAGCGTGGGCTTATGGTATTGCACGTCAAGAAAGTCGTTTTAATACTTATGCACGATCAGGTGTTGGTGCTACAGGCATGTTTCAGGTCATGCCAGAGACAGGTCGTGTGATTGCACGTCAGTTAGGTGAAAGTTATAATCCTGCAAACCTAAGACAAGCCGATACCAATGTACGTTATGGCACGTTCTATCTTGGAGATATTCAAAGTAAATTAGGTGGTCATCCAATGGTGGCGACAGCAGGCTATAATACTGGTCCAAATCGTGCTAGATGTTGGATGCCAACCGACCAGCCTATGGATGCAGACCGTTATGCTGAGACGATTCCTATTTTGGAAACACGTGATTATGTAAAACATATTATCACTAATGCTGTGCATTATGGTGTACACTTTGGTCAAGGCGGAACAAATCTAAATCGTTTTATGTATCCCGTTCCTACACAATAATTTGGGTTAATTATGATGAAAATGTGGCTTTTCTCTACATTCACACAAGGCAGTTATCTGGCTGCAGCGACAGTCGTTACTTGCGCACTGGCAAGTAAGGCTCATGCTGCACCAACAGGTTTTGTGCTAGATATTGAAATGTCACCAGCAACATGCCGTCTTAATCCACAACAAAATCGCACTCGCCAATGCCTAGAAGGTTATTCTTTATCAGTGATAGGACTTTTGCCTGATGGTGTAAATCCACGACAATGCGAAACTTCAAACTCTTTTTATCTCACCCCTGTACAAAAACGTTTATTAATGAGAATTATGCCCGATGAGAATGCACAAGTGCGTTTGTGGCGTAGTGTAGGTGGCTGTGTAGAAATGAACGCGTCACAATATTTTCGTACGATGGTTACTTATGCAGACAGTTTGAATATCCCATCTGAAGTGACCACGCCAAATACTATTCGTGTTTATCGAGATGGTTTACAACGTCGCTTTATGCAATTGAATCCAAACATGCCTGCACAGTCAGTACAATTTAGTTGTCAAAATCAGCGTAATGGTACACCAGTGCTTACTCAAGTTAGAGTATGTTATAACGCAGGTGGTCGATATCAGGCATGTCGTGTTGAACGTATGAGCAATAGCTGTGGTGCACAGATGGTCGTGCAAGGTTCATATTAAAAATATTTGATTTATTGAATTTTGACTAAAATCAATCTATTGCTGCTTAAAACAACAAGTTTGTAAACAATCTACCCAAAAAGTAAAACAAATTATTCGACTTTTGTTGCATCTACTTAGGTTTTAGATGCAAGGCTTTTAGGAATAGAGTACAATCGAGATACTACAGCAAAGATGAAGCACAATCTCCATCTTTGTAATGTTTAAAATACTTTGTTGGAGACAATGATGAAACAACCTGTTCGTGTTGCCGTAACTGGTGCTGCTGGTCAAATTGGCTATAGCTTGTTATTCCGTATTGCTAGCGGTGAAATGCTTGGTAAAGATCAACCTGTAATTTTACAATTGCTTGAAGTACCTGTAGATAAAGCACAGCAAGCATTGAAAGGCGTGATCATGGAGCTTGATGACTGTGCATTCCCATTGTTGGCGGATGTCATCGGTACTGATGACCCTAACGTTGCATTTAAAGATGCTGATTATGCATTGTTGGTAGGCGCGCGTCCACGTGGTCCAGGTATGGAACGTGCGGATCTTTTACAAGAAAATGCAAAAATTTTTACAGTACAAGGTAAAGCATTAAACGATGTTGCAAGTCGTGATGTAAGAGTATTGGTTGTCGGTAACCCAGCAAATACAAATGCTTATATCGCAATGAAATCTGCACCAGATTTACCATCTAAAAACTTTACTGCAATGTTGCGTTTAGACCATAACCGTGCATTGACACAAGTTGCGAAGAAAACAGGCACACAAGTTAAAGACATCAAAAAATTAACAGTTTGGGGTAACCACTCTCCAACAATGTACGCTGACTACCGTTTTGCAACTGTTGATGGCAAAAATGTCAAAGACTTGATCAATGATCAAGAATGGAATGCGAATGTGTTCTTGCCTACAGTAGGTAAACGTGGTGCTGCGATCATCGAAGCACGTGGTTTGTCTTCTGCTGCATCTGCTGCAAATGCTGCAATTGACCATATGCGTGATTGGGCTTTGGGTACTAACGGTGAGTGGGTAACTATGGGTATCCCATCTGACGGTTCTTATGGTATTCCAGAAGGCGTGATGTTTGGTTTCCCTGTTACGACAGAAAACGGCGAATACAAAATCGTTCAAGGTTTAGAAATTGATGAATTTAGCAAAAAATACATCGATATCACTTTGAATGAACTTGAAGAAGAGCGTAGTGCAATTGAACATTTATTGAAGTAATACCGTAAATGTGAACTGATTCGCTTTTATTCAAAGTCAAAACGTTTACCGCAAGTATGTGGTAAACGTTTTTTATTTTTTCTCTAGTTATTTTTTATAAAATTTATAATCAAAAACAAATAGTTGTAAATGCTAAAAGTGCTCAAATTTCATGATACAAATTTATGCATCGAATATTTGTAAAGATACTGTATTGTATAGTTTTTATATGCTAATCTTTAATTAATGTATGATTTTTGTCTCAATAGTATTCTACTAAATTTGACAAGATAACTTTAATTTAGGATGTAACCTTATGTCTAACTCTTCTTTTATTTTTCGACGTTCTTTGCTAGTCAGTGCAATGACTTGTGTACTCATGACCCAAGTACACGCCTCTACAGTACGTGATGACATTGATTATCAAGTTTTTCGTGACTTTGCTGAAAATAAAGGTGCATTTTCTGTTGGTGCCACAGATGTTCAAATCAAAGATAAAAGCGGAAAAGTTTTAGGAACAGTATTACCTAAAGGCATAGCTATGCCTGACTTTAGTGTCGCGAATATCGAGACGGGTGTAGCGACTGTGATTGATCCACAGTACGTGGCATCAGCGATGCACAATACTTCAAATATATTTAGTCAATCTTTGAAGTTTGGTCATCATTTGGGATATGACTATAAAATTGCAGCACGTAACGATGCAAATGATCTTACTGAAGATCAAATTGTTAAAATGCAAGCTGCAGAATTAAATGATAAATATAATGATTTTTCAGCACATCGCCTAAATAAATTGGTTACAGAAGTTGCACCGACAAATTATTATCAAGATAAGACCAAGACCGCCTCAGAATTTGATCAGAACAATTATAGTGCATTTGCACGTCTAGGCAGTGGCACACAAAATACTTCAGATACTTTAGGGAATACAAAGTCCGTTGAAGGTGCTTACCGCTTTTTAACTGGTGGCACACCACCAACCATTACTGGATTAGGGTGTGTTGACATACAAAGAAAATCAGTTATTCTGATTATATGAATAGACTAACACTTACTGATGCCCAATG
>NZ_JBHFHK010000037.1:0-22351 GCF_041928215.1 Hubeiibacter jixunmingi
ATTGGGCATCAGTAAGTGTTAGTCTATTCATATAATCAGAATAACTGATTTTCTTTGTATGTCAACACACCCTAATTATAGACTATAAAAAAATTAAAAACAAAACATATTTATATGTTTTGTAAATGTGACGTGATTCAAACTCGTGTTTAGAGAATGTGCAATGATTCATGTTGAAATCAATGTTATCTGCTACTTTATTAACTGAAATCTATAGGTAATTGGCTAACTTAAAAGATGGATAAATCGAATCATATATGTTGAATAACAAAAAAGTGTTGTAAATATAGTAATTTACAACACTTTTTTGTTATAAAAAGACTGCTAGGATAGCAGAACTATTTTACCACATTAGTCCGCTTGAATCCAGCGGTCAGCACGCTCACGTGCAGCAATCATGGTATTGTTATCTAAATTGGCAGCAAGTTGTACGATTTTTTGCTTAGACAAATCTTTTACTCGGAAGTCCAACATGCCATCACGAGTAGATAATTCATACCATTGGTATGCACTAGCATAGTTTTTCGCACTTTCTTCAATCAAAGCGAGGTTGTAGCTAGCACGGTTATCACCTAATTTAGCAGCTTTCATAAAATAATCTTTTGCAGTAGCCATGTTTTTACGCACGCCAACACCCTTGGCATACATTTGACCTACATTGAGTTGTGCTGCTGGAATACCTTGGTCTGCTGCACGTTTAAACCATGTAAAAGCTTGTGCTTGATCCACTGCTACGCCTTGTCCATGTTTGTAACGGTTGCCTAGGAAAAATTGTGCTGGTGCTTGACCTGCTTGGGCTGCTGCTGTCAATTGATCCAAAGGCATATTTGCAAACTGTAGGTTAGGATGCTGTACCTGTGGTTGGTTATTGATTAAATCAGCATGTGCCGACACAGCAGCAGTAGCTAGAAATAAAGATAAAACGAGTTTTTTCATAATGCACTCACTCGGTAGATTGCAGTTTCCCCAAACAAGTTGGGCAGATATTTCATCAGCTTGCCAGCACGTTGATTATCGTTTACGGCAAGACGGTTGATAATGCGTATTCCATTATCTTCACATAGGGCTTCAAAATCTTTGAAGGTACACAAATGAATATTTGGTGTATTGTACCAAGTATAAGGCAAAGCTTTCGACACAGGCATCATGCCCTTGAGTGCCAAAAACGAACGTGGTTTCCAGTGTGCGAAGTTGGGAAAAGTGATAATCGCTTCACGTCCCACACGAACCATGTCTCGCAACAGAATATCTGGTGCATCTACGGCTTGCAATGCTTGAGCCATGACCACATAGTCAAAGCTTTGATCTGCAAACTGCTTTAAACCCAAATTCAAATCTTGCTGGATAATATTGAGCCCACGACCGATGGCGATGGTGATTTTTTCCTGATCTATTTCTAGACCATAGGCTTTGATACCATGCTTATTCTGCATATGTGCCAAAAGTTCACCATTACCACAACCTAAATCTAACACACGAGAATGGGGCTTAATCCATTTTTCTGCGAGTTGTTGGTCAATACGCATTCAATTATACTCCCTTTTGTTTAGATTGATATAGTGAACTTGTTAAAAAGTTTTTCACAGCATCCACATAAAGTGGTATTTCAAACAAGAAAGAATCATGCCCTTGTTCTGCGTCAATTTCCATATAACTAACGGGTTTATGATGGCTAATCAAGGCGTTAACAATCTCTTGCGAGCGACTTGGTGCAAAACGCCAGTCAGTTGTAAAAGAAATCACCAAGAAGCGACATTGCGTTTGAGCCAATGCTTTGGTTAAATCACCGTCAAAATTACGTGCAGGATCAAAATAATCCAACGCCTTAGTCATGATTAAATATGTATTGGCATCGAAATTACGGCTAAATTGTTCGCCTTGATAGCGTAAGTAGCTTTCGACTTGAAACTCCACATCAAAACCGTACATAAATTTGCCTGACTTTAGGTCACGTCCAAATTTTTGTACCATGGCTTCTTCAGACAAATAAGTGATATGTCCGACCATTCGTGCCAAAATCAAACCACGTCTAGGATAACTGTCATTTTCTAAATAACGACCATTATAAAACTCAGGGTCAGACAAAATCGATTGTCGAGCTACTTCGTTAAAAGCAATATTTTGTGCAGAAAGTTTTGGTGCAGAGGCAATCACTACACAATTTTTTAAGGCTGTTGGATAATCTACTGCCCACTGTTGCGCTTGCATACCACCAAGAGAACCGCCAACCACAGCATGCCAACAATCAATATTGAGACGCTCTGCCAAAAGCTTTTGAGTATGAACCCAATCTCGGACAGTTACCAACGGAAAATCAGGGCCATAAGGACGGTTGTCATTTTCTGGATTGGGTGATGTTGGACCTGTCGAACCGTGACAGCCACCGATATTATTCAGTGCTACCACAAAAAAATGATTGGTATCAATGGCTTTGTTTGGACCAATAAAATTATCCCACCAACCTGCTTTGCTATCATCTTCGCTATGATAGCCTGCGGCATGATGATGACCTGAAAGTGCATGACAAATCAGAATTGCATTTGACCTGTCTGCATTAAGTGTGCCATAAGTTTCCACCATCAAATCAAAACGTGGCAATGTGCGTCCGCATTCTAGGGTGAGCGGCTGTTCAAAGCTAAATTTTTGCGGTTGTACGAGACCAACCGAATTTTTGGGCGGAAATGACACGATACGACCTTACACATTGTTCTTTAAATATTGAGTTTAACATAAAATTGGCAAAAATCTGTAATAAAAAACAAACAGTTCACCAAGAAGTATCAAAAAAATAGTGATGAAATGATTTAAAAATATTTATTCATTTTACTTTTGTTTTCCAAAGTAATATTTTTATGCTTGAGTAAAATCAATATGTTGCTTGAGTTGAGCTAATAATTGTTCTTGTTGTTGATAATTATTGAGTTTAATCCATTTTTTGTTACCTTGCTTGGTCAAAAATTCAATTTCTATACGTCCACGAGAAAAATTCTGCAAATTGACATGTGTAATCTCATCATAGTTTAAAAAATGGTAGGTCTTTTGGGTAAAAATATTTTGTTGTTGAATTGCAATATCGGTGATAATTAATGAACGTGAACCAAAATAAACCAGATTTAAACCCACTATAAAAAATGTGAAGTATAGAAACTTGCCAAAATCAAAAAGATCTACTTTCTTTTGAAATTCTAAAAGCAGAAAAATGCCTGAAATTACTGCGAATACAATATAAACAATAAGCATAGAAATTTTTACTTTATAGGTTTGGGTCATGATCATTTCCTTAAAAACATTTTGATTAAATTGTACACAAGTCTATTTGTCTTGGCAATTAAATTTAATCTTTGATCTTTGGGCGAAAAATTTTTTTTGGGATCAAAGCCTTTATTGAGAATTTTTAAATAATTGTCCACAACAGGGTTAATTTCTTGCTCGGTGCGTAAACGTGATAAAAATTCTACTAAAGCTTGCCAAACAAAGTCAGGATCAAGGTATAAACCTATTTTGCTAAAATTAGGGTTGAGATAATTATGATAACCTGAGTTCGATATAAGGAATAAAAGGTTGCTTAAAAAACGTGTTTTGATAGAAACGGTGTTTGATGAGCTAAAAAATCTCTGTCAAATTGAACATACACGCCACCGTAGTATTTTTGGTTTTATGAGCAATTTATTAGCAGGTTTGATCGCATATTGTCATCAATCGCATAAGCCAACTTTAAAAAATGTTTTAATTGAACAAGCAAAATCTAAAATTGGCTAGTATTTCGATATGTTAAACTATGTCTTATGTCGAACTGGGGTAATATAGTAATTTTCTTGTTTTTTTTTGGACGTTCTATTTCACATTCCATCACGTCAATCAAAACGTAATCTACCTTAACATCATCTGGCTTTTCTAATGGCTTTGTTGGTAAATCAAATTCCTTGCTCTCAACTAAAGCGTTTTCTATTTTTATCACTGTACGATAAGCATTACTTTCAGATAAACCATATTCAACACCTAACTCAAAATAAGTCATGTAACTTCTTAAGTACTGGAGTGTTAAGAGTATTTGGTCTTCTAAACACAGCGTATGCGGGCGACCTGATTTCTTCTTTCGCTGTTCAGCATCTTTGATAACTTCAGCCATTTTGGCGAAAAGTGGTTTATTTATACCTGTTAAGCGTTTAAATTGGCTGTCGCTAAAGCTCTTGATTGTTCCGTATCTCATCTTGTCATTATATCAAAACTTTCACAAGAGGTCTAATTATGTTAAACTTAACTTAAGCTAACTTTTTATTTATCATGTGAATATAGATTTATAGTAAGGAGTAATCATGACTACCGTATCAGAAAAAATTAAAATTGCCATTGTTGGTGGAACAGGCTACACAGGTGTAGAACTTATTCGACTATTATTGCGTCATCCTCAAGCAGAGCTATGCTATCTCACTTCTCGTAGTGAGGCTGGGATTAAAGTGGCGGATTGTTTTCCAAGTTTACGTGGACAGACTGATTTGGCATTTAGTCAAGTGGACATTGAAGATTTAAAACAATGCGATGTGGTCTTTTATGCTACACCACATGGTATTGCGATGCGTGATGCAGAACAATTGGTCGCTGCAAATACTAAGGTAATCGATTTGGCGGCGGATTTCCGTTTGCAAAATTTAGCGAATTTTGAAAAATGGTATGAGATGTCGCACGCTTGTCCAGATATTCTTAAGCAATCGGTTTATGGCTTGTCTGAACTCAATCGTGACAAAATCAAAAATGCGATGGTGGTGGGCAATCCAGGTTGTTATCCAACCACAGTACAGCTAGGTTTAGCACCTTTACTAACGCAAGATGTTGATTTGATTGACGTCAAAAATATCATTATTGATGCGAAATCGGGCGTATCAGGTGCAGGACGTAAGGCGAGTTTAGGTCTAGGTTTTAGTGAAAATAGTGATAATTTTAAAGCCTATAGCGTAGCAGGGCATCGTCATCATCCTGAAATTGTGGAGGCGTTAGAAAATATCTCGGGTAAGCAAGGTGTATTTGATGAACTGACTTTTGTACCGCATCTTGTACCGATGATTCGTGGCATGTTAGGTACGATTTATGTTGATTTAACTGATGCAGGACAGCACGCTGATATTCAAGCTATTTTTGAAAAATTCTATCAAAATGAACGCTTTGTCGATGTGATGCCACAAGGTAGCTCACCTGAAACTCGTAGCGTGCGTGGTGCAAATCAATTGCGTATTGCCGTGCAACGTGTGGGTCAAAAACGCTTAATTATCTTGGTTGCTCAAGATAATTTGGTTAAGGGTGCCGCAGGTCAGGCAGTACAAAATATGAATATTATGTTTGGCTTAGATGAGCGTTTGGGTTTGGACAACATTGCATTATTGCCTTAATAATGTACGTAATGCAGTTTATAGACGATTGGTACGGAAACTTTGTGATGATGTTTTTATTTATTGTCTATAAACGTGTTATTTTTAATCTTTTTGTTCTTGGAAAAAATTAATCAATAGACACTCTGAAATCATAATCAGTGTTTGGAATACGCACACTAAAATGATAATATAACGTGTTTAAAAATATCCAGTCTTCGGTCAAAGGTCTATTCAGCGATGAGTAATGCAACAGAGCAAACGGCAAACAGCAACAATTCTCCAGTCAATACGCCTGAGAATCAGCCTACCAACAAGCCGAATCCATTGAAAAAATTCTATCCTATTATTATTGGTGGTGTCGCACTCGCAATCGGTAGCTTGACCTTGGGCTATACTGTGGGGATGAATCGTGGTTTGACCGTGGTTGGATATGACGGTGATGTTAAGGATTTGGCAGAAATTGTAGAAAAGCAAAAAACTTCGCTTGATACGGCAAATACTGCATTGAATACCGCTGTACAAGAGCGTGATATTGCAATCACCAATGCACGAGAGCTGAATATTGGTTTAGAACGTGCTAATCAAGATAAAGCTCTTGCCGATATGTTAAGTAGTACTTATCGTGAAAAGTTACGTGAACGTGGTGGATTAAGCTTGAGTATTCAAAATCTATCCATCAAGCCACTTCCAAATGATGCGTATGAATATGTGCTAGATTTGGTACAAGTGAGCCCTAACAAAGCCAAAGCACAAGGTAGAATAGAAATCCGCTTGATCAATAATGAAAATACGCTCAGTATTCCATTAGAAAAATCGGGATACAACTTTGACAATTATGAGCGTCTTACAGGTCGCTGGACGATGCCTGACAACTTTAGTCCACAATTTGTTGAAGTACGCTTGTCTGGTGGCGGTGGTGTGATTCAACGTTTTGCATGGCAGCGTGGCAAAGAAACAGCAACCAGTAACTCAGAAAGCTTAGCAGAAATTCCAAAAGCTCAAGCCAGTGCCAATTAAGCTTGAACCAATCAAATAAGATTGATGCGATGTATATAGCATGTTGAATATATTTATCGCATCAAGTCGCCAACTATAGCATGTTCATTTTGAAAACACAGATGAACGCAACCGCAAGAGCAAAATCAGCAATTGATCTGATCAGTGATAATGTATGAATAATGACTTTTTTGATCTCGTCCGCATGCAACATGATAGCCAATACGATATAGACAGTGATGTACTTTTGGCACCACCTGAGCTAAAACGTCCATCGCAATATGCGGTGATTTTACTGAATGATGATTACACACCAATGGAATTTGTCATTGAGGTGTTACAACAGTTTTTTAATAAAGATATTGACCAAGCCACACAAATCATGCTAACTGTACACTATCAAGGTCGTGCGGTGGCTGGATTGTATTCCAAAGATATTGCTAGCACCAAAGCCAACCAAGTGAATGATTTTTCACGTAAAAACGGGCATCCACTAATGTGTACCGTTGAAGAACAACCCGAATAAAAGGATGCGACTTACGATCGCATCAACACGAATGGATAGGTGAATATGTTAAGCCGTTATTTAGAAATTTCTTTACGTTCAGCAGTGAGCTATGCTCGTCAGCGTCGCCATGAATTTTTGACCATTGAACATTTGTTATTGATTTTATTGGATAATGAAAGTGCTGCCAACACGCTAAAAGGCTGTGATGCCGATATGGTGACTTTGCGTAAAGAATTAGAAGAATATATTGAAAATAACACACCAAAATTGATTGGTATGAATGAGCAAGCCCCTACGCCAACCGAAGGCTTTGACCGTATTATTCAACGTGCAATTTTCCATGTACAGTCATCAGGTAATGATCGCTTGGTAGAAGGTGCAGATATTTTGGTGGCATTGTATACTGAACGTGACTCTTTTGCGGTGTATTTACTTAAACGTCAAGATATTACTCGCCTTACACTGACACAATATTTATCGCACGGTTTGAATGAAGACAAAATCGAAATCAGTGAGATTGATGAATTAGACCCAACAAGTCATAGCCAAGGTGGCGATGCCTTAAGCAAATATACCACCAATCTCAATGAACAAGCCCAAGCAGGCAATACCGACCCCTTGATTGGACGCCAAAAAGAAATTGAACGTACCGCACAAATTTTATGTCGTCGCCGTAAGAATAATCCCCTATTGGTCGGTGATCCAGGGGTCGGTAAGACCTCGATTGCAGAAGGTTTAGCGTGGTTAATTGTCACTGGTAAAGCCCCACAGCCATTGCTGGATGCGGAAGTATTTAGCTTAGATATGGGTGCATTGGTGGCAGGCACGAAATATCGTGGTGATTTTGAAAAACGCTTAAAAGATTTACTTGATGCATTAAAGAAAAAACCGCATGCGATTTTATTTATCGATGAAATTCATATGATTATCGGGGCAGGTTCAACGTCTGGCGGCAGTATGGATGCGTCTAATCTGATTAAACCTGCTTTGGCAAATGGCTCTTTACGCTGTATTGGTTCAACTACTTTTCAAGAATATCGTCAAATCTTTGAAAAAGACCATGCTTTATCACGTCGTTTCCAAAAAATCGATGTGGTTGAGCCGACTGTCAATGAAAGTATTGAAATCTTAAAAGGCTTAAAATCACGTTTTGAACAATTTCACAATGTGGAATATAGCGATGATGCCATTGTCGCCGCAGCACAGCTGGCAGCCAAACATATCCAAGATCGCTTTTTACCTGATAAAGCGATTGATGTGATTGATGAAGCAGGGGCGTATCAACGTTTGCATGCCAATGGCGAATTGAAAAAAGTCGATGTGGCGGAAATCGAAGACGTGGTGGCAAAGCTTGCCCGCATTCCAGCCAAATCGGTATCGCAAGATGACAAGACAGTATTAAAAAATCTGGAACGTAACCTAAAACGTGTGGTATTCGGGCAAGATGAAGCCATTCATGCTTTATCTGCTGCCATTAAATTGTCGCGTGCAGGACTGAAAGCCCCTGATAAACCAATTGGTAGCTTTATTTTTGCAGGTCCAACAGGTGTAGGGAAAACCGAAGTGACACGTCAGCTTGCCAAAATCTTGGGCGTGGAATTGATTCGTTTTGATATGTCCGAATATATGGAACGGCATACTGTGGCACGTTTGATTGGTGCACCCCCAGGTTATGTTGGCTATGAGCAGGGTGGTTTACTGACTGATGCCATTAACAAATCACCACATGCAGTATTGTTATTGGATGAAGTGGAAAAAGCCCATCCAGATGTCTTTAATTTGCTGTTGCAAGTGATGGATCATGGTACGCTGACCGATAATAATGGTCGTAAATCCAACTTCCGTCATGTGGTATTGGTAATGACCACCAATGTCGGTGCGGAAAGCATTTCTCGTAGCAGTATTGGTTTTACTGAACAAGATCATAGTAGTGACAATCAAGAAGCGTTAAAACGTGCCTTTACCCCAGAATTCCGTAATCGTTTGGATGCAGTGATTCAGTTCAAGGCACTGCCAGAGCAAATCATTGATTCAGTAGTCGATAAATTCTTAACCGAATTGCAAGCACAATTGGATGACAAAAAAGTCATGCTGGAAGTCGAGCAAAGTGCCAAAGATTGGCTGGGTAAAAAAGGCTATGACCGTCTGATGGGTGCAAGACCGATGCAACGTGTCATCCAAGATTATTTGAAAAAGCCTTTGGCAGAAATGATTTTGTTTGGTGAATTGGTCGATGGTGGCGTGGTGCGTGTCAGTGCTGAAGCAGATGCTACTGATTTGACCTTGATGGTGATTGAACACAGTAGTAACAAAGCGGATAGTGTGATGTTATCCAAGTAATATCATGTTCCAATCGATTAAGGGTGTGGGATATACACCCTTATTTTTAGCTTTGAATTGTCAAAAAAAGTGCAAATTTGATATGCAAGAATTGAAAATTTTTCAGACATTTTTATTATTTTTTGCTACAGCGATTGCGGAAATTGTCGGCTGTTATTTGCCGTATTTGATTTTAAAACAGGGAAAAACCGCTTGGCTATGGCTGCCGACCATCATTAGCCTAAGCCTTTTTGTGTGGTTACTCACTTTGCATCCTACTGCAACTGGGCGAGTGTATGCGGCGTATGGTGGGATTTATATCATGATGGCTTTGGCGTGGTTACGTTGGGTCGATGGTGTAAATTTGAGCTGGTGGGATATTGCTGGCGGGGTGGTGGTACTTATCGGGGCGAGTATGATTATTTTACAACCGAGTGCATTTCGATAAAAATAAAGTAGAAGATAATAAAAATAAAGCGACACAGATTGTCGCCAAGATGATTTTTAAAGCAATTTTGAAGTTGCCTAGATGGATAAAATTTGTCACACTGATGCCATACAAAACAACAGCACGGGGTGGTCAATGTCAAAAAATCCTTATACCGATAACAGTTTTCAATCATCTGATTTAAAGACGATTTTACATTCCAAACGTGCCAATATTTACTATTTGCAATACTGCCGTGTCATGCAAAAAGATGGCCGTGTGCTGTATCTGACCGAAAGTGAAAAAGAAAACCTTTACTATAATATTCCGATTGCCAATACCACTTGTATTTTACTCGGTACAGGTACATCGATTACCCAAGCGACAATGCGAATGCTCGCTCAAGCAGGGGTGTTGGTGGGCTTTTGTGGTGGTGGCGGTACACCATTATTTATGGGAACAGAACAAGAAATCGCTGTGGAATGGTTTACCCCACAGTCTGAGTATCGTCCAACAGAATATATTCAAGGCTGGCTGTCGTGGTGGTGGGACGATGGTAAACGCTTGCAGATGGCGAAAAAATTACAACTGGCTCGGGTTGATTTTTTAGACTATGTTTGGAAAAAGGATAAAGAATTTAAAGCGATGGGTTTTAATAGTCAAGCGGACGGTATTGCCAATTTATTGAAAAATTATCGTGAGCAAATCCCCAAGCAGACGGAAACCATGCATTTGCTACAGCTTGAAGCCCGTATGACTAAAGAACTATATAAAATTGCAGCGATCAATACGCATAATACAGGTTTTAACCGTGAACATGATGGCATAGACAAAGCCAATGGTTTTTTGAATCATGGCAATTATTTGGCATATGGTTTGGGAGCGACGACCGCTTGGGTGCTGGGTATTCCGCATGGTTTTGCGGTAATGCATGGCAAAACACGGCGTGGGGCGTTGGTATTTGATATTGCCGATATTGTCAAAGATGCGATTGTATTGCCATTGGCATTTATTTGTGCCAGTGAAAATACCACCGAGCAGGAATTTCGCCAAGAGTGTTTGAACTATTTCACCACGTATCATGCCCTTGATGTGATGTTTGATACGGTGAAAGAGATGGCGTTGACGACTGATTGGAATAAAGATTCGGGCAAAGGCGCGAACAAGGAGTAAAGCGATGTTAGCCACCTTCGTTTCGCAATGTGAAAAAAAGGCGTTAAGCCGTACCCGTCGTATCTTGGATGCCTTTGCCAATCGGATTGGCGACAATGTCTGGCAAACTGCTATTACTGAAGATGGGTTAGATACGGTTAAGAAGCTACTACGAGCATCTGCCACTCGCTCTACAGCAGTAAGCTGTCATCGGGTGTGTACCAGAAAACGGATGGAGTTGGTGTGGGTGGTTGGGCGAAAAGATGCGTTTAATGAATTAGGTTATGTGCCTGTAAACTGGACAACAAAGGAGTTATTTATGGATTTACCGATTGAAACAAAAAATATCTTGGCAAATAGTCATGGGCAAGCATTGAGTAGTCATTTGTTTGCAGTAGGTTATTTGGCACATCACTTGATTCAAAAGCTACAGATTGATAGCTCTAACTTGGCTCAATCTGCTTTTATTGCTGGAGTTTTACATGATATTGGCAAGATTGATCCACAATTTCAAACTTGGGTTAGTAAGAAACACAGCAATTCATCCGACACTGATGAACTGGTAGAATTGCCTGATGATGGTGTACATATTGATGGCACAGTAAAAGGCTTGGCAAAGTTTAGCTTTGAGACACATCCACGTCATCATGAATTATCATGGTTACTTGCCAATGCTTTGCTTGATGGTGTTGGTGGTTTAAATTCAGCCCAATTTGAGCAAATTTATCATGCAATTTATTGGCATCACACTCGCCCATATCGTAAAGAAGATAAATATTTTGATCGAGCTGAAGGTATTGATAAATTATTTCAAAAATCTTTAACTGATGGAATTGGTAAATTTACAGACCAAATGGTTGCAGTATTAAAAGACGTCAAATTGATTGGTGAGAAATTTCAAACAAATGATTTTGATATTGAAAAGCTATTTCCGCAATGCTCATATCAATATAAGCTTACAAAAAATGAATTACCAAAATATAAGCAATATAATGACTTATCGGACGAAGTGGCAGAGTTTGTACAAAATATCCAACCTAATGCATTGAATAATCTAGTACGTATGGCAGTCATTAGTGCCGATAGGATTGTCTCAAAAATGCCGTCTGATGATTTGATGGCATATCTTGCTAACGGCTCGCTGATTGATGCTTTGAATGATGTATTGCAAGATGAGAGCAACCTTGCTAGTCAAATTCAGCGTTGTTTACAAGATTTTGATACAAAATATCCGAACAGCGAACGCAATCAAAGCCAGCATCATGCATCGGATAGACTTGTCCAAATTCAGGACAATGCAGAATTTGAAGAACGTGATAATGTTGCAGTGTTACAAGGTCCAGCAGGTTGTGGCAAAACCAAGATTGCATTGGAGTGGGCGATGAAAACAGGCGTGCAAAAAATCGTTTGGGTCTGTCCACGTGTACAAGTCTGTTTAGGTTTGTTGCATGACTTAACGCAAAAGGATTATTTACCGAAGAGTAAAATCGAAATTTTTACGGGTGAATACAAAAAGATTTTACATGATGGTGTTGCTTTCGAAAATGCACCCGATACACCAGTCGAAGATTATTTCAGCGGTGATATTGTCATTACCACCATTGACCAAGTGGTAAACAACATTATTTCCCATCAAAAAGTCACAGGCATGATTGATTTTATGCAAGCTCACGTGGTGTTTGATGAGTTTCATGAGTTAATTCCAATGCCAGCATTTAATTTGTTATTTGCTGAATTGGTTGAAGCCAAAAAAATGCGAAAACATCAGGCAAATACGCTGTTGGTCTCAGCAACGCCACATGATTATTTTGTGCAAAAGGTATTAAATATTGATGATGCGGATATTATTCGTGTAGAGAGCTTTAACCAAGCGGATTATCAAATTGAGTTTCAATCTTATGAAGATGATAAAGGTAATCCATTGGTGATGGAGAAGATGGATGATGACAAAATCACTTTTGTCATTACCAATACTGCTCAAGAAGCACAGATTGGTTTCTTACGTCATCAACATCAAGAAAACTCGATTTTATTGCATTCTAAATATACTCGACAGGACAAGGTAGAATGGTTTGATAAAGTGTTTGAGAGCTTTAAACAGCATGGCTCAAAACAATATCAAGTCTTACGTAGCGGTCCGATTGTGCAAGCATCGTTAAATATTAGCTGTGAACGAATGTTTACCGATATGACCAGTGCGGAAAATTGGTTACAGCGGTTGGGGCGACTTGACCGTTTTGATGAAAATGGTACAATTAATATCTATACCACAGTGCTACCAAAATCGGCTGAAACAGGTAAACAGACGACTGGAAAAGCCAAATTTTTAGCCAGTATGACTGTGTGGCAAAATACGGTTGCATGGTTGGGTTTTGTGCAAAATTATTTACAAGACCATGACAAACAAGTGGTAAAAATCAATGAATTGTATCAAGTATATCGAGATTTTTATGCTGATGAGAAATGCCAACAGAAAATTGAAGCAGATTTAAATCAAGCATTGAAATACAGCGTACGGCTAATTAATGAAAAGGTGATTGATCCGATTAGTATGCCAGCACGTAAAGCCAAACAAGATGGTGTGGCTAAAATCGCTAATGTATCTCTGCGTGGCGATAGTCGATTTGTACAGATGGCGGTATGTGAAGTGAATAGCAATTTAAATGTAACGTATTTGGATGAATATGCTTATCCTGAAGATACGGATCACAGTCAAGTGACAGTAGGTTTGACCGAAAGCACGGATAGAATTCAAGGTGGACGTTATGAAATGCGAGATAGCAATAAAAACTTAGTCGCTTTTATGCACAAAAAGCATCATACCATCATGGCGGGAAAATATCCTGATGAAAAGTTTAAGGCAACACGTTTCGATTGGGAGCTATTAAAACTGGCTCGTTCGCCTGAGTTTCCGATTTATTTAAGTTATACGGCTAAGGATTTAGAACCGATTGGCGGTGAGCGTGAACGCCATGACTATGCAATGTATTATGTCAAAACCACTAAGCAACCTGTAGGTATGATGAATATCGACAAAATCAAAACCCCACAATTGTTAGAAAGTGGAGTAGATGATGAAACAAGCTGATATGTTTTGCTAAACTGTGTTTATGGATAGCACATAATAATTATCCAGATTGTTAAAAAACTGAACATTTAAATGGAGTCTATTATGACTAAAGTAACAGGTATCAAAAGCGTAGATTTTAAAATTCGTGCCTTCGGTCACGGTGTTGTCAATTGGAATGGTCCGACCACATTGAGTAATGAAGGGCGTACTGTAGATAATCATACTTTGCCAAAATTGCGTGGTTTTACCAACCTAACTGGTAAAATCAAAGATGAAACAGGCTATAAATATAAAAAGGAAGCAACGGATATCGATTTTAAAGAAACGCCGTTATACATCAGCCAAAACTGTATTCGTCACCATTTATTCCGTGATCAAGCTTTTGATTTGCATTTTGCTGGTGATAAAAGCTTAGATAAAGTTTTGGCATCGATTACAGGTTTGGTACGTGGTTATGTCGTGCCTGCTAGCCAATGCAAACGTACTAGCCCATTATTACTTGAAGATTTTGTTGATCAATTGGGTAATGGCAACTTTGAACAATTTGGGCAAGCTGGTGAACGTGATAGTTCATCGTTCTTTTCTAAGACAACTTTTGGTGATACCGAGTATATTTCTTATGGTTCGATCAGCATTGAACAATTACAATTTATTTCACTAGATAGGAAATTTGACCGTTGTGCGATGGTGATTAAAGATAATCAGGGCGAACAAGTGGCACAATTGGTACAGGATTTTATTCAATCGCTTGACTCAAGCCGTACACCAAAAGCCACATTTCATGCTAACTATGTACGTCGTGGTACAATTTATGAGCAGGGTGAAGTAGGTATTTTGTTAGACAACGTGGCAATTGATATTTTGGTACAAACGACGCTAAATATGATTCGTGATTTGGCGATTCGCCAAGCCAAAGGTTATATGTACGTGGATAGTGTTGAAGTCGACTACAATGACAGCAATAAGATGATGCGTATCAAACGTAGTCCAAACGATGTATCGGCACAGCCACAAGGTGATTATGCGGTTTATTTTGAAGCTAAGCCTGAATAAATAAGGGGTGATAATATGCGAATTATCATTGATTATGAGGCATCATGGCGAAATTCATTTTTGGATGGTAGTAATGATGAAGAATTACCCAGTGAAGGGCGTAACTTTGTTGCGTCCATGACTGGATTAAAAAATGCTGAAAATTTTTTTCAAAGACAAGTCACCAAAAATACGGTTATGGGTGTGCTTAGTCGTCTTATTGGCGACCAACGAAAACTGTATAATGCCAAACAAAGCGATGCGTATTATTTTGCAGAGATTGAAGAGCTGATTAGCTTTGAAGATAAACCACGTTATATCAACCGTGAAATTGCTTATATCCGAAATATGAAAGGCAGTACCGACCAAAATTCATTTACAGGAATGATTAAAGTCAATGATCCGATTTTTTTATCGGATTATTCGGCTGAATTTTGGGGGGTATTAGCATTGGATATTGAACAGCTTTGTGATTTTATTATTGAAGATAAATCAATTGACGAGTTTGTTGTAAATCATCCAATAAGCTTAGATCCTCTTTCTATTTTGACGCGGTTAGAGACGATTGGTAAATCTAAACGGATGTCAGCTCATGAACGTCTTGTACAAGCATCGGATAAATTAGCCAGTGAATTTGAAAAATACAAACCACTGTATGCAAAAGATTTATACTTGGCTTTACCGATGTATTGCTCAGCATTGTATCTACAATTGCACAGACTTTCACAGCGTTTTGATATGTCTACTGCAAAATCGAAAATGGGCGGTATCAGTGGTATTTCAAATAATGGTGTTACGCCTAAAGACTTTATGTACAAATATACCACTGGTGCAAAAAAGCTAATTTATGGTAATCCCTATATCCGAGAAGGGTCTAGCGACGATGAGACTTACCCTAATAACCTGACACGTCAAGAGCGTATCAAAGGTGAGGGTAAAGTTAGCCATAATTTGACCAAAGCCAACGGACAGTTAATCATTACTTTGGATATTGATGCATCTAAAGCTAAAGAATTGAAGCTTATGATTGATAATGCAGGCGTATCTAGTTTTTATTTGGGTAAAAAAGGTTTGGCTTACGTCTCAGACATCCGTTTGCAATAAGGAAATATGATGAAATTTTATCAAGAAATTCGACTGATTGATGGTGAGCAATCGCTCTATACTCTTTGGTCGTTGTTGTATGGTCAGCTACATTTTTGTTTGGCGACTTTGGGAAAATCTAGTGAGCAAAATGTTGGCGTGAGTTTTCCTAATTATATTTTTAAGGAACATCAACAAAAAAGTTTTACTACTTTGGGTGATAAATTGCGATTATTTGCCGATGATGAAGCTCAATTAAAACATCTTGTGGATGACTTAAAAATACGTTTGACACAGTACGGGTTTAAAAATGATGCCGATGCCATGGCGGATAATTTTCATTTTAAACGCATTCAAGCAGTGCCTGAAATGCATGATTTGGTGGTGGTCAAACGTTATCGGCGTAAAGATCCTATGGTACAAGCTAAAAATTATGCTGAGCATAAAGGCGTGAGTTTGGAGGAGGCGATTGAGCATTGTAAGCAATTCAAACGTCCGCAAAAGGATTATCCATTTATCGTGCTAAAAAGTAAAAGGAACGATGCCTTTTATCGTTTGGGAATTATCCAAGCATCGTGCGATAATGCTTTGGTAGGATCGTTTAACAGCTATGGCATTAACAATCCGCTCGATAATGTTACAGTACCGCATTGGTGATCACACCAAATAAGGGTTGCATAAACCCTTATTTTTGACTCTATAAAAACTTGCATATTTATCAATAAGTTATATTTTTGCCTAAAAAAATAGGGTTTTTCATGGGTAATACACCACAAACCCTTGCCAAATCTAACTTAGGTAAAGTATAATTCCTGTTATTAGCCGTATAGGCGACTTAGAAATGCAGATGCTGTGCCATCCTGTGCCATCTTGTGTTATTAGCCGTATAGGCGACTTAGAAAATCATAATACAGCGTATATTTTTCGCCCTCAAGTTATTAGCCGTATAGGCGACTTAGAAATATAATGATGGGTATACATTTGGTACGGATGAGTTATTAGCCGTATAGGCGACTTAGAAATATGGCGGGTGTATTGCGTGGCGTTTGTGTAAGTTATTAGCCGTATAGGCGACTTAGAAACGACTAGGGTGCTACCGCAGGACGAATTAGCTGTTATTAGCCGTATAGGCGACTTAGAAAAATCGAAGAAGTGTAGCAAGACCTGCACAAGCGTTATTAGCCGTATAGGCGACTTAGAAAATGAGACAACATCAAGTTTGCAACGACCTTCCTGTTATTAGCCGTATAGGCGACTTAGAAATCTTGGTTAGGGTTAGTGTGTAGCTAATTCGTGTTATTAGCCGTATAGGCGACTTAGAAAAAGAGGACTATATTATGTGGACAGCACTAACAGTTATTAGCCGTATAGGCGACTTAGAAAGATATTGAGGCAAGGCGACTACACCGCACCAAGTTATTAGCCGTATAGGCGACTTAGAAATCTAAGACAAATGTCTTAGTCATACCACCGACGTTATTAGCCGTATAGGCGACTTAGAAAAATATTCCCAGTCATCCCAGCCTGGTGTAATCGTTATTAGCCGTATAGGCGACTTAGAAAGACAGAAGAAATTTGGTGTACTCATAATATAAGTTATTAGCCGTATAGGCGACTTAGAAAATAGGGTAAGTGTCCCGTCCGAATTCACGGAAGTTATTAGCCGTATAGGCGACTTAGAAAACTAGACAACTGCAAGGTTACTACACTTCATGGTTATTAGCCGTATAGGCGACTTAGAAATTAGAAAGCTTAGAGGATGGGGCGTCCGACGCGTTATTAGCCGTATAGGCGACTTAGAAAAATCGAAGAAGTGTAGCAAGACCTGCACAAGCGTTATTAGCCGTATAGGCGACTTAGAAATTCATCGCGGAAGCAGACCGTATTTACTGTGAGTTATTAGCCGTATAGGCGACTTAGAAACGTACCCGCACCCTTAGTTTACCAAGCCGTAGGTTATTAGCCGTATAGGCGACTTAGAAATTGAACAGCATGACAATCATCATCATGCTCATGTTATTAGCCGTATAGGCGACTTAGAAAATCATAATATAACTCTCTTATGTATCGATATTGTTATTAGCCGTATAGGCGACTTAGAAATGTAGCCGATATCCTAACCCTAACCACGAGGAGTTATTAGCCGTATAGGCGACTTAGAAAAAATGCGTTTTGGTTGCCAGTTGCGACCCTTGGTTATTAGCCGTATAGGCGACTTAGAAATAGAACAGCATGACAATCATCATCATGCTCATGTTATTAGCCGTATAGGCGACTTAGAAATAACCCAAACGTTCAACCTAACCCAAACGTTCGTTATTAGCCGTATAGGCGACTTAGAAAAAAAATCGGAAAATGCTAGTAAAAAACTGTAGGTTATTAGCCGTATAGGCGACTTAGAAATTGATTTTTTGTATTAAGTTATTGAATTATAAGTTATTAGCCGTATAGGCGACTTAGAAAAATCAAAATAGTGCAGACCTTGACAGACACGGGTTATTAGCCGTATAGGCGACTTAGAAATGGAAGTGTATCAAGCAATATTTGATATGGAAGTTATTAGCCGTATAGGCGACTTAGAAAAGATGAATGTATTAGTGCTATCTTTGTCATCGGTTATTAGCCGTATAGGCGACTTAGAAATCATATGTCGGTAGCCCTCATAGGCTAGTAACGTTATTAGCCGTATAGGCGACTTAGAAAAAAGGCACCTTCGCTGCCATAGGCTACACGGTGTTATTAGCCGTATAGGCGACTTAGAAATGTGGCAGGATTGCGACCTGTGTGGGCTTTGCGTTATTAGCCGTATAGGCGACTTAGAAATAGAACAGCATGACAATCATCATCATGCTCATGTTATTAGCCGTATAGGCGACTTAGAAAATAAGCGTGCTACCTGCAATCTGAATATCATCAGTTATTAGCCGTATAGGCGACTTAGAAATATAAGGTCGTGTCCTCGCTAGCAGGTAAGCCGTTATTAGCCGTATAGGCGACTTAGAAAACTTACTTAACTAAAGGCGCTTATTATGAAGCGTTATTAGCCGTATAGGCGACTTAGAAAAAATCAGTAATGTCGTATAGCTTTTCCTCAGAGTTATTAGCCGTATAGGCGACTTAGAAACTTAGTTTGTCAAGTCGTAACACTCTTACCAGGTTATTAGCCGTATAGGCGACTTAGAAACGTTACGCAAACAGAAGTGGTCACCTACAGTGGTTATTAGCCGTATAGGCGACTTAGAAAATCTGCTTTTGATCTTGTAGCGTTTTTTCAGCGTTATTAGCCGTATAGGCGACTTAGAAAAAGGGAAAATGGGCTGCGAAAGGTGAAAAAATGTTATTAGCCGTATAGGCGACTTAGAAAAGTTACTGTGGTCGTTTATTAGTCGCATTTGAGTTATTAGCCGTATAGGCGACTTAGAAATAGTTTGCACGTTGCTACTGCTTTTGTAGCTCGTTATTAGCCGTATAGGCGACTTAGAAATTGTGGTAAATATTTACCTAATGCCTTTTGCAGTTATTAGCCGTATAGGCGACTTAGAAATTGAGCAGGACGAGATAAGCTTTTCATGCGACGTTATTAGCCGTATAGGCGACTTAGAAAAATTCTGCCAACCGTTTTTCCAGCTCGGTATAGTTATTAGCCGTATAGGCGACTTAGAAATAATTATTCATCTGCCCCTGTTGCATCTGCCTGTTATTAGCCGTATAGGCGACTTAGAAATGTCTCATCTTCTATAGTTTCAAAGGGAATTTGTTATTAGCCGTATAGGCGACTTAGAAAGTAGTGTTTGGCGAATGCCTCAAGGAATTCACGTTATTAGCCGTATAGGCGACTTAGAAAAATGACGTTGACCGTTGACCGTTGACCGTTGAGTTATTAGCCGTATAGGCGACTTAGAAACATAATATGGTTCTCTTGTGTAGTGTTCAGTTGTTATTAGCCGTATAGGCGACTTAGAAATAATTTGTCGTAGCGATAGAGTGCCTCGCGAAGTTATTAGCCGTATAGGCGACTTAGAAAGAACTCATGGTAAATACGGTCTGATTCAGTGAGTTATTAGCCGTATAGGCGACTTAGAAAAAAAAACACGGCAATCAGGGTCAGGGTGTTTGGTTATTAGCCGTATAGGCGACTTAGAAATAACTACTTCTATCGTGATACGTTGTATGCAAGTTATTAGCCGTATAGGCGACTTAGAAATTAGTCGCCTCTACTGACGGTCTAATGAAGTTGTTATTAGCCGTATAGGCGACTTAGAAAAAGACATTTGTCTTAGAGGACGCCCGTGCTAAGTTATTAGCCGTATAGGCGACTTAGAAACTAGACTTTTCCCACTTCTTGCCATCTTTATCAGTTATTAGCCGTATAGGCGACTTAGAAATCTTCGCCAACGCCCACGGGTTCTTGTGTAAAGTTATTAGCCGTATAGGCGACTTAGAAATGAACAAGTGTATAATACATTAACTATCTACCGTTATTAGCCGTATAGGCGACTTAGAAAGATAATCAAGAGGGTAAGTTAATCCGTGTGGAGTTATTAGCCGTATAGGCGACTTAGAAATTGTTCGCAATGGGGGACTATGTGCCACCTGAGTTATTAGCCGTATAGGCGACTTAGAAAAAGACCCTAGCCGTACAGCGGACGTTGCCAGTGTTATTAGCCGTATAGGCGACTTAGAAAGCATACAACGTATCGCGATAAAAAAAGTTAGCGTTATTAGCCGTATAGGCGACTTAGAAATGTAGCCGATACCCTAACTGAACACTAAGCAAGTTATTAGCCGTATAGGCGACTTAGAAATAGTCGGGTGCTACCGCAGGACGAATTAGCTAGTTATTAGCCGTATAGGCGACTTAGAAAACCAATCTTTATAAAATCCGCTTCTGAAAGTTGTTATTAGCCGTATAGGCGACTTAGAAAAACAACAGCAGCCAAGCCAGTAATCATAGTGAGTTATTAGCCGTATAGGCGACTTAGAAAACGATTTTTTTAATTTCAAGGTCGAAATGCTTGTTATTAGCCGTATAGGCGACTTAGAAAGTAACATACTGGCGGGTGTCCTCGGAAATAATGTTATTAGCCGTATAGGCGACTTAGAAATTTGGTGGGCGTATCATCGGCGGTATGACTAAGTTATTAGCCGTATAGGCGACTTAGAAAGCCTATGACAAGACAGGCTGAAACGAAAACTTGTTATTAGCCGTATAGGCGACTTAGAAATTAGTGAATGTAGTTTTACCCGAGCCTGTAGCGTTATTAGCCGTATAGGCGACTTAGAAAAGTTGATAGTCGTATTTTCCTTATAAAACAAGGTTATTAGCCGTATAGGCGACTTAGAAAAATATTTTCAGTCAATTCAACCTTATCATTATGTTATTAGCCGTATAGGCGACTTAGAAATGAACCTGTATCTGTTAAAGACAAATCACTTGGTTATTAGCCGTATAGGCGACTTAGAAATTGCAGTTGTCTAGTGGCAATCCTGTGAAGGTGTTATTAGCCGTATAGGCGACTTAGAAATTGACCAAGAGGATAACTCTATGACTGATTACGTTATTAGCCGTATAGGCGACTTAGAAATAAAAAGGTTATTTATATGATTTGTTTTATTAGTTATTAGCCGTATAGGCGACTTAGAAATAACTTCTTTTGCCGCGACGCCTTGTTCGCAAGTTATTAGCCGTATAGGCGACTTAGAAAACTGGTACACCCCACAAAGTCGGTGTTGCTGTGTTATTAGCCGTATAGGCGACTTAGAAAATCTTGCCCCATTTGTGCTGATCCACGCACAGGTTATTAGCCGTATAGGCGACTTAGAAAGCTGATGATTTTGTCGGTGTGGAAGTTAAAGAGTTATTAGCCGTATAGGCGACTTAGAAAATACCCCTATCTTTATCCATGATAAACATAGCGTTATTAGCCGTATAGGCGACTTAGAAAATTCGATTTAGGTCTAAAGCTTGGCTTAGATTGTTATTAGCCGTATAGGCGACTTAGAAAGAATGCACGCCGCTGAATACACAACACGCAAAGTTATTAGCCGTATAGGCGACTTAGAAAATTCAAAGAAGATGACCCAATGATTGTATCTATGTTATTAGCCGTATAGGCGACTTAGAAAACCACAGATAAAGCTAAAACTGATAACAAAAAGTTATTAGCCGTATAGGCGACTTAGAAAATACTGCCGACAACACGCCCCTCATAACCATGGTTATTAGCCGTATAGGCGACTTAGAAATGCCATGGTTTGAGCTGACCGCACTTTGTCCCGTTATTAGCCGTATAGGCGACTTAGAAATAACCTTAACTGAACACTATAGCAAAAGAAATTAATAAATGGCACAAATCCACATAAAATAGAAGAACAGGGTATCAATACAATCTAAACGC
>NZ_JBHFHK010000038.1:0-22240 GCF_041928215.1 Hubeiibacter jixunmingi
CATTGGGCATCAGTAAGTGTTAGTCTATTCATATAATCAGAATAACTGATTTTCTTTGTATGTCAACACACCCTAGCTTATACTTTAGCTAAAGCTTGCTCTAAATCTGCAATTAAATCATCAATATGCTCTATACTGATAGATAATCGCACCATGTCTTCACTGACACCAGCCGACTTTAATTCTTCAACATTCAGCTGATGGTGAGTTGTGGTCACAGGATGACAAGCAAGACTTTTGGCGTCGCTTCAGGGTCATAACCTGCGTGGATTGCTAATATCTCATCTTTATAACTCATCATACTTCCCTGTGTTTATTGCCAAATTTATTGATCAATTCGCTGTAAAACAGCAGTAATTATCATAACAAAATACAGTCACAAGTAAAGTTATAATCTACAAAACAACATGGTGAAAAGGTTTAGTTTAGTTCGCTTTTACCGTATAATGTTGCGTAGCTTTAAGTTTGATTTTTAATCTAGGACACTGATCGTGGCTCAATATATTTATACCATGAACAAAGTATCCAAAATGGTTCCACCTAAGCGTGAAATCTTAAAGGATATTTCGTTATCATTTTTCCCAGGTGCCAAAATTGGCGTACTGGGCTTGAACGGTGCAGGTAAATCTACACTATTACGTATTATGGCAGGCGTGGACAAAGACTTTAATGGTGAAGCACGTCCACAACCAGGCATCAAAATTGGTTACCTTGAGCAAGAACCACCACTAGACCCAACCAAAGATGTGCGTGGTAATGTGGAAGATGGTTTGCGTGAGCCTTTGGACGCTTTGGCACGCTTAGACGAAGTCTTTGCTGAATATGCGGTGGAAGATGCAGATTTTGATGCTTTGGCAAAAGAGCAAGAGAAATTAGAATCCATCATCCATGCGTGGGACGCGCACAACTTAAATAACCAAATGGAACAAGCGGCGGATGCATTGCGTTTGCCTGCTTGGGATGCCGATGTCACCAAGCTATCAGGTGGTGAGCGTCGTCGTGTAGCATTATGCCGTTTGTTATTGTCTAAGCCAGACATGTTATTGCTTGACGAACCGACCAACCACTTGGATGCAGAGTCTGTATCTTGGTTAGAGCGTTTCTTAAAAGATTTTCCAGGCACGATTGTGGCGATTACGCACGACCGTTATTTCTTGGATAACGTGGCGGAATGGATTTTGGAGCTTGACCGTGGGCATGGTATTCCATATCAAGGTAACTATACTACTTGGCTTGAGCAGAAAAATGCACGTCTAGAGCAAGAACAGAAGCAAGAAGAATCATTTGCCAAAGCTTTGAAAAAAGAATTGGAATGGGTTCGTCAGAATGCCAAAGGTCAGCAAAAGAAAAATAAAGCCCGTTTGGAACGCTTTGAAGAGCTTAACTCAAAAGAATTCCAACAGCGTAACGAAACCTCTGAAATCTACATTCCACCGGGTCCACGTTTGGGCAACAAAGTGGTGGAAGTGGAAAATATCAGCAAGTCATTCGATGGTCGTGTGCTGTACGAAAACTTGAGCTTTACTGTACCGCCATGTGCGATTGTTGGTATTGTAGGTCCAAACGGTGCGGGTAAAACTACACTTTTCCGTATGATGACTGGCGAACAACAGCCTGATACTGGTACGGTAACGCTGGGTGATTCAGTCAAAGTGGCTTATGTTGGTCAGATTCGTGATACTTTGGACAATAACAAAACTGTTTGGGAAGAAGTATCAGGCGGTTTAGATATTCTCAAAGTCGGCGATTATGAAACGCCTTCACGTTCGTACATTGGTCGTTTTAACTTCAAAGGTCAAGACCAACAAAAACGTGTCGGTGAATTGTCAGGTGGTGAGCGTAACCGTTTGCAATTGGCAAAAATCCTACAACAAGGTGCAAACGTTATTTTACTCGATGAACCATCGAACGATTTGGACGTAGAAACTTTGCGTGCTTTGGAAGATGCAATCTTGGTGTTCCCAGGTACAGTGATGGTGGTATCGCATGACCGTTGGTTCTTAGACCGTATTGCAACGCATATCTTGTCGTTTGAAAATGAACAGCCAGAATTCTTTGACGGTAACTATACCGAATATGAAAAATGGCGTAAGGAACGTTTGGGCGATGAAGCACGTCCAACACGTGCCAAGTATAAAAAGATTGGTGGTTAATCGGTCTTTTTAGCGGTAAAAAAACTGTGGATAAGTTATGCTTTATCCACAGTTTTTGTTTAAAAATAATATTTAGGGGTGATAGCGATGAAAATTAAACAGTTGCAGTTAAAAAACTATGGTCGCTTTGATGATTTAACGATTGCTTTTGCACCCACAGCAGAAAAAAAATCTAATGTTACAATCATTGTGGGAAATAATGGTGCAGGAAAATCACAGATTTTACAAGCACTGGCAACAGGGTTGAGTTGGTTTATTGAACTACTGAAAGATAGTAATGGAATTGGAAATTTACCGAATCATCTTTCTATTAAGAATGGAAAAAGTGATGTACTAATAAAAATAACTGCTCAAGATGAATATCGCTCTAAAAATATCTCATGGGAAATATCAAGTTTTAAACAACAAGATTTTAGAGGAAATAGTTCATTTAATTACAGAGAAGATGGTTTAAAAGATTTAATCGGTAATTATGTGAAAGGCTTTAGAAAGGGCTTAATTCATAATTTACCTCTGGTTGCCTTGTCTGGAGATACTAGAAATAATCAAAAGTGGAATCATGAGAACTTAGATGAAAGTTTTACTGCTAATATTCTTACAGGATATGAGAATTCATTAACAATGAATAACTCTTTCTTTCAATTTATTCAATGGTTTAGAGATAATGAAGATGTGGAGAACGAAGAGATTTTAAGAAAACTAGATGAAAATTCGCAATTAAATGCTAACTATAGTCATTCTATTCAATTATTAAGATTAGAGGAACAAGAAATAAAAAATAGGCTTGATTTTGCGGTCGGACTTGAAAAGGCAAAAATGTATAATCAATTGAGTTATATACAGGAACAAATTTTTAGAGCAGAGCAAGCTTTTCAAAAAATCACTTTAAACTTAGATAGTTATAAAAATAGTGTAAATTTTGAAGGAAGGAAGTCTTTAAATGCTGTTAGGGTTGCAATAGAGGAGTTTACGGGATTAAAAAATCCTAAAATACGTCGTCAAGGCACCCCAACCATGATTGTTGAAAAAGACGGTCAAGAATTGGATGTTAATCAATTATCACAAGGTGAAAAATCACTCTTAGCTTTGGTGGGTGATATTGCACGTCGTTTAGCCATTTTAAATCCAAGCTTAGAAAACCCACTTTTAGGGGAAGGCGTGGTGATGATTGATGAAGTGGATTTGCATTTACATCCAAAATGGCAACATGATTTAATCGATAAATTAGTAAGAACCTTTCCAAAAGTCCAATTTATTTTAACTACACATTCACCATTAATTGTGAGTGATAGAGCAGATGTATTGGTTTATGTATTAGACGATGGTGAGTTATATGAGACAGGAAATATTTATGGTGCAGACGCCAATGCATTACTGAATGACGTTTTTGATGTACCACCAAGAACCCCTGAAATTGAAGAAAAGTTTAATGAGATTTTACGTGATTTAAGCGAAAAAAATATTGAATCTGCGGAAGAAAAAGTTAAAAAGTTAGCTCAAGTGATTGCACCGAATAGCGAGCAATTGTTTAAAGTAAAGCTGTTACTGGCTAAAGAAAAAATATCTAAGAATAAGGAACTTGGATAATGCAATTTATTGATAAAAAATTATCCATGCCATCGGATGTTGCACAATGGGTGAAAAAGAATAAACCAACAGAGTGGAATTTAAGCCAAGATTATCGAGAAGGCTATGAAATTCTGCGAGAACAATTGCGAGAAGAACAGTATGGCTTATGTTGTTATTGTGGGCAGATTTTGGAAGAAGTTGCAACTATTGAGCATTTGCATAGTCGTAATAAACATTCGAAGCTAACATTCGATTATCAGAATCTATTATTGTCGTGTCAGGTATCAAAACAATGTGATAACGCAAAAGGTAATCAAGTATTGGATTTAACACCGCTAATGCCTGAATGTGACGATGAAATCAGACTTAATTGGGCAGGCGAATTGATTGCTAAAACGGATCGAGCAAAGCAAGCGATTACATTGTTAAATTTGAATGGGCGTAAATTGTGTGGTCAAAGACAAACGTTTCTTTTAGAGATGATGGCGACTTTAGATTTGGCAGAAGAAGATATGTTAGCATTTATAAAGGATGAGAAAAACTCCAGTATTCTTTTTGAATTTTTTGAAAAAGCAGAATACCATAGAATGCAGTATCATTTGAAAAAACTACAATAGTTTTGTTAGGTCTATTTTTTAACAATTATAACTCACTTGTAAGTGGATGCTATGCTAAAATAATCGCAGTTCTAAAACCTAAAAATTTCCTATGTCTGCCACCATGCCAAGCACCGAAAACCGTTATATCATCTGTATGAAATGGGGTACCAAATACGGTGCCGAATATGTCAATCGCCTTTATAATATGGTGAAACGTCATCTGACTTTGCCTTTTCAGATGGTGTGCTTGACCGATGACAGTACGGGCATACATAGTGATATTCAATGTTATCCTATTCCAGAGTTAAACTTACCGTCTAATTTACCTGAACGGGGCTGGAAAAAGCTCACTACTTTTAAGCCTGAATTATACGACCTACACGGCACAGCGTTATTTTTAGATATTGATATTGTGATAGTGGATAATATTGATTGCTTTTTTACCCACAAGGCAGAGCATGAAGATAGCGTGATGATTATCCGCGATTGGAAAAAGCCATGGCGGATGGTGGGTAATAGTTCGGTCTATCGCTTTAAAGTCGGGCAAAATACCTATCCAAATTTGCTTCACTATTTTGAACAAAATTTTGAAACAATTCGCCAACAAGTACGCCATGAACAAGCTTTTTTATCTAATTATTTGCGTGAGCATCATCACTTAGAATATTGGGACGAATCATGGTGCGTAAGCTTTAAATATCATTGCCTGCAAAAAATTCCAATGGCGTATTTTGTGCCACCGAAAAAACCTGCTGGGGCAAAAATCGTGATTTTCCACGGTGAAATCAATCCACCCGATGCCATTTCGGGTGGTGGAGGTAAATGGTATCGCTATGTATTGCCAAGTGATTGGATTAAAGAGGCGTGGCAGTAATGAACAATCCCCACCGCTTATCTGTCGTCATGATGGTAAAAAACGAAGCACATAATTTAGCGATTTCATTGCCACCGCTACAAGGTTTGGCAGATGAAATTCTTGTGTTAGACAGTGGTAGTACTGATAACAGCCGAGAAATTGCCGAAAGCTTTGGGGCAAAATGGTTTGTAAATACCAACTGGCAAGGCTTTGGGAAACAACGTCAAATCGCTCAATCTTATGCCACAGGTGATTGGATTTTGGCACTTGACGCTGATGAAGAAGTTACCCCAGCACTCAAAGACAGTATTTTAAAAACCATTCAGAATAAACCAGAAAATACGGTATATGGTATTAAACGCCTTGATTTTGTCTTCGGTCATCAGATTGATAATGCACTTTGGGGGGTAAAAGCCCACTGGCGTTTGTATCCTGCGACCTTTGGCTACGATGATAATTTGGTGCATGAATCGGTGGTGTTGAATGATGCTAAAACCGATACTTTAGATGGATTTCTACATCATCATACTGCACCAAGCCCTAAGTTTTGGTTAGAAAAGCGTTTAGATTATGCCAAAGCTTGGGCGGTTGATCGCCACCAGCAAGGCAAAAAAGGTAAATTATTTAAAGTCTTTGCTAATCCCTTGTGGGCGTTTTTTAAGCAATATATTTTTGATGGGCGATTTTTACAAGGTAGTTATGGCTTAGTCTATTCATTACTATTTGTACAATATACTTTTAATAAGTACGCAATTTTGTATGACCTAACGCATAACCAAGCCGAACAAGCTTTTCTTGATTCAGTCAGTATGGCAAAAGATTTACAGCCTATTGATTTATCTCACAAAAAAAGTAGCTTATCTTTGGTGATGATTTTAAAAAATGAATCTAAACATCTCAAAGCCTGCCTAGATACCGTACATGATTTGGTGGATGAAATCATTATTTTAGACAGTGGCAGTACAGACAATACCCGAGAAATTGCCGAAAGTTTTGGGGCAAAATGGTATGTGAATACCGATTGGAAAGGTTTTGGTAAACAACGCCAATTGGCACAGAGCTATGCGACATCAGATTATGTATTGGTACTTGATGCAGATGAACGCTTGGATCAAGATTTACGTCAAACCATTACCCAAGTATTAAATCAACCCGTACAGACTGATAAAGTCTTTAGCTTAGCTAGGGTGAATACATTTTGTGGTGTTGAAGTACAAAAGCGTTGGTGGTATACCGATAAGCTCGCAAGACTGTATGCAAACCAGCATTTTAAATATTCTGATCTTGAAGTTCATGAATCGCTTGATCAGAAGCGTGTACCCAGTGAAGTGCTAAAAGGTTATTTGCCACATATTACCAATGATAATTTACATCATTTTTTGATCAAAAACATTCGCTATAGTCATGATTGGGCAGCAGAAAAAAATAAAAAAGGCAAAAAAATCAGCCTAATCGGGCTATTATTTCGCTCTTGGTTTGCGTTTATTCGAGAATATATTCTGCGTGCAGACTTTATGGGTGGAGCTTATGGGTTTATCTTGGCTTTTGCTTCTCTCGGTTACACGATGGATAAATATATTATGTTATGGCAGATGAACCGAGAGTCTAAAAAATGAAAAATTATGTGATTAGCCTTGCCACAGCAACCGAACGCCGTAGACATATTATTCAAGAGTTTGGTCAGCAAGGGATTGATTTTGAATTTTTTGATGCGGTTACACCAACCGATACACCATCAATTGGTGAGCAATTAGGCATTGATTTACAAAATAATCAACGGCTATCCGTAGGTGAGAAGGCATGCTTTTTAAGTCATGTTTCGCTATGGCAAAAAATGCTTGACGATGATATTGAATACATGGCCATTTTTGAGGATGACGTGTATTTAGGTGAAAAGGCGGATAAATTTTTGCACGATGACACTTGGTTATCTGATATTACGTTTGATATTATCAAGCTGGAAACATTTTTTGAAAAAGTCGCTTTAGGAAAAAGCATAGCCACTTCATTAGATAGAAAGTTACGTTCACTAAATAGCCCACACATGGGGGCAGGTGGCTATCTGATCAGTACCACAGGGGCAAGCAAGCTAATGGGTTATCTAACAACGCTGTCCGCTGATAAATTTGTACCGATTGACCATATTATCTTTGAGATACTTAAAAAACCATTGAATATCTATCAAGTGGTCCCCGCCTTGTGTGTACAAAGTATGTTTTTTGATAAAAATCAGCTACCAAGTAGCTTAGAAGTTTACCGGCAAAACAATCCCAAACAAAACCAAGTCAAACTTGAGAATGCACCCGTTATTGATTTTGCCAAAATCATCAGAAAACTCAAACGCAGTATAGGTAAACGCACTTTTTTTCAACAGGTAGTATTTAGATAAAACTACTCATCTATCATGTGTAATCGGGCTTTGATATTGGCTTTGGAGCGTGGTGGGGCAGTATTCAGCGTTTCACCTGCCAAGACTCGCTCATAGCATTCCTGATAAGATTTCGCCATAGCAATATGGCTAAAATAGGTCTTTGCATGTTCATGGCAAGCACGACGGTCAAATCGATCAATATCTTTTACAGCTTCAATTAATACTTGATAACTATCGGATAATACGCCCAAATTTTCTTGACTGATAATGTCTGGCAAAGAGCCAAAAGGTGTTGCGAATACAGGACAGCCCAAATATAGACTTTCCGTGACTGCCAAACCAAATGGCTCGTGCCATAAAACAGGGAAGATCAAGCCTTTTGAATTTGCGATAAGTTGGTTTTTCTCATCACCACCCACCATACCATGGAAATGGAGATTTGGTGAAAGATAAAAATAAGGATTACGACGGATATTGAAGCGGTGACCGCCTAATACGTGCAGTGGCATATTCGCAGCTTGTGCAATACGTACAGTGCCTTGTAAATTCTTGACTCGCCATGATGCTTTTGCTAAAAAGTGTACATAATTTTTTGGTTGAAAATTTGGTTCACCGTAACTTGGCCAGTATAAGCCGTTGTGTACATAACACTGTGCTTGATTATTTTCGGCATGTTTGCTGGATAAATAAATCGTGTTAATTGGAAAACTTTTTTCCACTTCACAGTTACTATGTTCAGTACAAACAAAAGGTTTTTTTAGTTCACCTTCATAAGGCCAATGAAAGTGTACAATGTCAGGCCAATTACCAATTTGTTCATCAAATGATTTAATTTCATCATACACAAGAACATCTGGGTGGTTGTTGGAGTTGGCTTTTAATAGATAGCGGACTTCATGCCCCATTTCATTTTGAGCAATACCTAGAGCCCATAAGACACGCTCTGTTCCGCCATATTTTAGCGGTGGAATAGGCATACGAGTAAGCAAAACATGTAAAATTTTCATAAGAAACCAAGAATACTTGACAAAATGAAAGGTCGTGCAATAATAGCACAGTTTTTTACAAAAAATATCAATGTTCTATGTCGTTTAGGCCTTCAAAAAACTATGTGATTAGTCTGCGTTCTGCTACAGAGCGACGTTGTCATATTTCACAAGAATTTACACAACAGGGCATAGATTTTACCTTTTTTGATGCGGTTGAACCACCACAAATTGCACAACTAGCAGAAAAATTTTCGATGACACTTTCAGATGATATTGATTTGACCAAAGGCGAAATTGCTTGTTTGTTGAGTCATGTCAGTTTGTGGCAAAAAGCCATAGACGATCAACTAGACTATATCGCAATTTTTGAAGACGATATTTATTTGGGTACAGATGCCAAGCAATTTTTGCAAAACGATGAGTGGATCAAACCTGATATTGATGTTATCAAACTAGAAATGTTCGATTCATATAAAGATATGCGTGTATTCGCACGAGAAGATATATACAACAGACAGCTCAGACGTTTACAAGACATTCATCTTGGTGCAGCAGGTTATATTTTGTCACGTAAGGCATGTCAGCACCTTGTGAATATGATAAAACAAGCTGAATATATTAAACCATCGGATCATATTATTTTTGAAGATTACTTATTAGAAAATCATCGTGTTTATCAAATGTCGCCTGCATTATGCATACAATCCGATCGCCTTGGAAAGACAGATAAAATAGTCTTCCAAAGTAGTCTAGAAAAAAATCGTCAACAACGCTTTGAAAAAACAGCATTAGCAATAAAAGCGAATCTGATTTTTAAGAATAAAATGCAACGTGAGCTTAAAAGGATAATCTATCAATGTACCCATTTATTTTCTAAAATAAAAGTGCTCATGTTTTGTAAAATTAATTTTAAATAAAAGTTCTATCGCGAGTATTTTTTTGATGTAGATTACTTATATTTGGATTGTTATCTTAAATACGAGATTATATATCATAAAATATTAAGATTAAAAGATATATGGTGATTTAAAATAGCAATAAGATTAGGTTCTCATTCATAGTAAGCCTATCGGATGATGATTTAGACCGCTACACTTCGCCTTAAAGAAAAGAGTTTCTCACAATTCGAATGGTTTCTTATTGCTAATCTAATCCACTATATTCGCTACAAAAAGAAAGATAAAATAAAATCATCTTTCCCATACTTTTACTCTTGATATAATTGCGGTCTAGACCAATACATGAATAAAACAACCAAAAACACATATAAAATAATGCTAAATCGAGTATTTATAAGAAAATAATCAAAAGTGCTATTAATCATGGTCACACATACAAATACAACTCCCATTCGAATAGCAAGTCTTTGTTGCATATTGCTAGGAGTGGAAAGATGAGATCTATAAAAATAGCTTAAGGGAATGAAAAAAATAGATAATAAACCTATAAAGCCTAATATACCATGAGTAGAGAGTTCATGGAAATACATACTATGAGCGTGATCATAACAAGCATTTAATCGCTTTTCTTCCATTGCTTTACAATGTGTGTTTTTTAACCCTTCTAGACCTTGCCCCAAAATAGGTGATTTTTTGAAGTCTTGAATAGCGAGCTCCCACATGGTGAGGCGGTCACCACTACTTGATGGTTGTTGGTGTGTGTATTTCGTCATTTCAGTGTTAATGCTCTGCACACGATTTTGCATAGAGGAATAAGGTGATAAAAAAACAAAGGGTAATAAAAGTATGATTGCAACACACTTTACAAAAGCCAATAGTTTTGCTTTTTTCCAGTAAATACAGATCAGATAAATGGGAATAATCACTAGAGATGGTAATAATGCACGTGTGCCATGAAATAAAAGCAACATCATGGCTAAAATAAGACAAAACATTAAAATGTAATGTAGCAAGCATTTATTTTGAGTATAGATATGATAAATATAAACCATCGCACACGCGAGTAATGAAAATATCATACCATCATAGATAATTACATATCGCAATAAAGCATCAATCTGCATTCGGTTTAATTCAAAATAAAAAAGTATAATTGTATTAAAGAAAATGGATACTCCTGTAAAAATAAGTAATAATTTACCGAAATCATCCACTTTAAATCGGCTGTATGCTAATAAAAGTGGCAAAAATACAAAACTCGATGCTTTCCAATATGTTTTTAATAATGGAATATCTTGACTAAAACCGCCTAAAAATACATCTATACTGACTAATAAAGGAAAACTGATGCAAGTAAAGAGAATAGCAGGGGAAAGCGTTTTCCAACGCTTAAAGTTAAATAGTAATACCAATAGTGAAATGATAAAAATCAACACAGCAGCGGTATTTGGAATTTTTCTCGAAACTTCGCTTGATATTAAAATACTAAAAATCATTAAACTACATAAAGTTAAAAGAAATCTTTTTGATCTTAAAACATTATTTGCATTTTGAGAAATACGATCTAGCATATTAATCCCGAAGGAGAGTATGAAAAAAATTGTACGAATTGTAACATTTATATAAAATAAAATATAGCCATTTTCAAAATTATAGATTGGTAAGTTAATCTCCAAATTTACATTTTTGAAGGAGGTCTATTTACTTTTATATAAATTTATAGTAATGATTTGATTTTATCTGTGTTACTTTACGATAGGCATTGCTTGCAGATAAGTCGTATTTATTACCTAACTCAAAGTAGGTGACATCGCTTTTAAATAGTTGAGAATCTGATTTATTCTTTTACTACTCAGCATCTTGGTTAATTTCAATCATTTTGGCAAAACATTCTACTGCTATGCGTTAAGTGTTTGGATTTGTTCTCGTTAAGACTTTTGATTGTTTCATATCTAATCTTATTGTCCATACTAAAACTTTCGCCAAGGTCATTATCAATAATTCCACAAATCACATTGCCTGAGAAGCTATTTTTATGAAATAATTCACGCTGATACCAGCTTATAATACACTTATGATCCACAAACTCACTTTTGGTTTATTTACTGAAAAAGATACCGCAAGCTTTATGCGTTTGATGGCATATGTCAGACCGCATAAGTCACGCATTATATGGGCTTTATTTGCCATTTTCGGTGTAGCATTAACCGAGAGCTATTTGGCAGCTTTTATTGCTCCATTGATCAACCAAGGTTTTGCCGCACCTGAAGGTAGTCTGCCGATACGCACCGAAAGTGGTGTGATAGCTTATTTAATTCATCTCAAAAATAGCTTTCATCATCTAATTTGGGAAACCGAATATAAACTTTGGGTAGTGCCATTGTTTTTTATGTTTTTGGTGATTTTTCGGGGTATTTGTCGCTTTGTTAGTCAGTATTTATTGTCGTGGGTTGCAGCGGTTGCAATCAGTGATTTGCGTCGTGATATGTTCCAAAAGATGCTGACATTACCTGCGGATTATTATCAAAATCATAGTTCGGGCGATGTGCTGATGAATATGGTAAATATGGCAGAAAGTTCGATTAATAATGCCAGCAATGTATTTATCGTACTGACTCGCGATACGTTGATTGTGATTGGTTTGATATGCGTTTTACTTTATCTTAACTGGCAATTAACGCTTATCATTTTAGTCATGTTTCCTATTTTATCATGGCTATCAAAATATTATCGTAACCGCCTGAGAGATGTGATTGATAATTCTCAAAAAACCACAGGACTTTTAAATACAACAATTAGTGAAGTACACCAAGGGCATCGGGTAATCAAACTATTTGGCGGGCAACGCCAAGCAGCCTCACGGTTTGCGATGGTAAATTCAACGATTCTACGTTTGATCAAAAAAATTAATCAAGCATCAGCAGCTCGTTCACCGATTAGCGAAGCTATTGGCTCAACCGCTTTGGCAGTGGTGATTTTTATCGCATTATGGCAAAGTCAGCAAGGTATCACAACCATTGGTGAGTTTATGGCATTTATCATTGCCATGATGCAGATGTTTGGCCCGATTAAAAATCTTGCCAATATTAGCATTCCGATGCAAGCGATGTTTTTGGCATCAGATTCGGTATGTAAATTTTTGGATACTGCACCCGAAAAAGATACTGGCAAAGTTCAGCTTAGCCAAGTCAAAGGCAATATTGATTTTAATCAGGTTGACGTGCAATATGCTAGTGAAGGGCGTAAAGCGTTAGATAGTTTTGATTTACATATTCAAGCAGGGCAAAAAATCGCCTTTGTAGGGCGTTCAGGCTCAGGTAAAACCACAGCGGTGAATTTATTGCCACGCTTTGTTTTGCCGACCAATGGTACGATTTGCTTAGATGGCGTGGATATTCAAAATATTCAATTGGAAAATCTACGTTCACAATTTGCTTTGGTATCACAAGAAATCTTTTTGTTTGATGATACCTTATTGGAAAATGTACGTTATAGCCGTCCAGATGCGACAGAACAACAAGTCTTAGATGCCTTACAAGCGGCAAATTTAAGTGAGCTGGTGAATAAATCTAGCGAAGGTTTGCATCAACGTATCGGGGCGAATGGCAGTAATTTATCAGGCGGTCAGCGTCAGCGTGTGTCGATTGCCCGTGCTATTCTCAAAGATGCACCGATTTTGTTGCTTGATGAAGCCACCAGTGCTTTGGATAATGAATCAGAACGCTTGGTACAACAAGCATTAGAGCGGTTGATGCAAGGTCGTACCAGTATTATTGTTGCTCACCGCTTGACTACCATTGAACAAGCTGACCGTATCATTGTGATGGATGAAGGGCATATTATTGAGCAAGGCTCACATTATGAATTGATGGCGAAGGGCGGTTATTATGCCAAATTGCGTAATTTGAGTAATATCAATGCTTAGATTTTAAAATCTTAATTGTTTTTTAAAGCTTTTTTAAAGCCTTTGTTGATAGCGTTGCTCAATTTCGGCAACGCCTTTAAAACGCTTATACGCCCAATGATAATCACTTGGTGAACGCTCAATCATCTTTTCAATAGCTTGATTCATGGCAGTCGTGGCAATTTCAATATCGGCATGATAGAGATTTTCATCATCAAAGGCATGACAATGAATCACAAAACCATCGCCATCATCTTGCCGAGAACAATCTAATCCCACCAAACAGCAACGAGTTTTTTGTGCCATTTTACTGGCAAGGGTTGCGGTCAAACACGGCACAGCAAAAAACGGTACAATCACACCGCCCGCAGGCTGTGGCACATGGTCAGGCAAAATAATACTAAAGCCACCTTGTTTTAAGGCTTTGAATAACGCCTTTACCCCTTGTGCATCGGTCGGCACTAAATCGGCATGCATGGCTTGACGGGCATTGCGTACGAATTGGTCTATCTGTGGATTTTTCATGGCTTTATACATGATGGTCGGATTGCCATATTGATGTAGCCACGCATTCATGATTTCCCATGTACCAAAATGCGGTACGATAATCAGCACACCATCATCGTTTTGAAATGCATCATCCAAAATCGCCTTGTCATGCACTTGGCGAATTTGGGCGATTGCCCACTCAGGTGGCATTGCCCAACATTTCACCGATTCTGCGTAAGAAATACATTGTTTTTTTACCGTAAGCTTTGCCAAATCATCACGTTGTTTGGCAGGCATATCAGGATAAATCAATGCAAAATTGACACGGGCTTTGTATAGCATACCACCATTGGCATATAAATTGACAAAAAAAGCCACCATACTGGCAATGCTCTGCAACATCGACAAGGGAACAATTTTTACCAAATATAGCCAAAATTTCATATCAACATCCTATGCTTTTTTATCCGCTTGGCTATCTACTTTATCCACTTGAGCCAAAGCATCTTGCATCATGTTTAAGGCATTTTGGATATCTTGCACGCTTTTGGCTTGTCCACCGCTTAGGGCTTGACGCCATTTTCGCCCAAACGGTAAATGTTGAAACAAACCTAATAAATGTCGACTCATCAATGACATCGGTACGCCATTTGCCAAACGCTGTTCGATATACGGTAACATTTTGTGCATGATGTCAAAACGATTGACTGCGGGCAATTGCCAAAGTGCTTGCCCAAGCTCTGCCAATAGATACGGATTATGATAGGCTTCACGCCCAATCATCACGCCATCGACGTGTTGCATATGTTGTTGTACGTCGCTAACGGTTTTAATGCCACCATTGATTTCGATTTTGAGCTGTGGGCGTTGTTGTTTGAGCAAATACACATCGTCATAACGCAAAGGCGGAATTTCCCGATTTTCTTTGGGCGATAAGCCTTGTAATAGGGCAATGCGAGCATGCACGATAAAATGTTCACAGCCTGTTTTTGCCACAGTATCGACAAAATGTAGCATCTCTTCGTAGCTATCTTGTTGGTCGATGCCGATACGATGTTTGACGGTGACGGGGATATTTACTGCCGATTGCATCTCGCTAATACATTCCGCCACCAAGTCAGGTTCAGCCATCAGGCACGCCCCGATTTTATTATTTTGTACACGGTCACTCGGACAGCCGACATTCAGGTTTACGCCTGCATAGCCCCAATCTTCAGCGATTTTGCTACATTGTTTCAGTTGTTGTGGGTCTGAACCGCCCAATTGTAAAATAATCGGCTGTTCGCTAGCATCAAAATCCAAATGCCGAGCAGGATTACCATGCAAAATCGCCCCAGTGGTCACCATTTCGCTATACATCACCACATGCGGATTAAACAATCGGGCAAAGTAACGATAGTCTCGGGTCGTCCAATCCATCATCGGGGCAATGCTGATTAAAGGGTGTTGCTGAGTGTGAGACATCTTGTTAAGTACCTGTAATAAAAACAAATTTACCGCATCAGCAAAAATATTAAAGTTGCATTTATGAGCAATTTTTGGTGATGGTGCAAATTTTTACCTGTGGATTTTAGCATATTTACACCATTTTTACGCCATAGAATTATTGTTATCGCAAAGGATGTAAATTTGCATACAAGCAAGGATATGCTATGATAAATAATCATTTTAAATTTGTGAAAAATTATGCAAAATAATGAAAAATATCAACAATATCTAAGTCTTGCAAAATTAAAAAAATCGCTATTTAATCAGTAATATAATTGTCTTTTTGGCGTGTATCGGCATTGCAGAAGTTTTAAATTATACTTGGCTTGCTGTAGTGATGTGTATAGCTTATCTTTATATCAGTACGTTTTACTTTTTCTCTAAAAATATTTGCCCTTATTGTGGGGAAAGTTTCTATTATTTTGGCGATTCTTATGGCAAACATACCTTTACGTTTTGGTTTTTACGCAAAACGTGTTTGCATTGTGAACAGCCTAAAGCGTAATTTTTAAAACTTATCCACAGTTTAAACACTTATCCGCAATGGATAGCTTATGTTGTGGATAAGTGATTACTTCTGTGCCGCATCACATAAACACAAGGCTTGAATGTTTTCACAACCCAATTGTTGTAAGTGCTGTGCCAAAGCCGACAAACTCGCCCCAGTGGTGATGACATCATCAAGCATCAACACATGTTTATAATGCCTATCTGTTTGATGAATATAAAATTTTCCTTGCAAATTATCCAATCGCTCACTACGGTTTAACCCACGCTGTTGCAAACTAGCTTGACGCTGTACAGGTTGCCAAAGTGGCAATTGCCATTGCTTCGCCAAAGCTTTTGCCAGTAAATAGATATGGTCAAAACCACGTTGCTGTAATTTTTCTACCGCAATCGGCATTGGCACAATGGCTTGAATATGCTGGAAATTTTCAGGGCGATAGCGTGCCAAACAACTGCTTAATAAATGCTGATAATGCAATTGCTGTTGATTTTTATATTGTGCAATCACTTGAGCAATGGGGAAAGCATAGGCAAGCTGTGCCTGACAAGTGATATCATGCCGTTGCACTTGATGCGGTTGCCACGGCAAATCGTGCCAACAGGCATCGCATACATCATGGGCTTGGGCAGGGTACTGCTGACATAAAATACATGGCTTTAAATGTTGTAATAAAGCATGGGATAATTTAAACATGATTGATTTTATTATCCTTTTTTAAATAAAGGCATATTTCGGGGCATTCGGTAGCCAACGTTGAATCAAGGCTTGGGCTTGCTCGGGATAATGTTGCAACATACTGTCGGCAAGCTGATGAGCTTTGTCCAAAAGATAGCTATCACGTTGTAAATCCGCCACTTTAAAACTCAAATCGCCCGTCTGTTTTGTGCCTAATAAATCACCCGCACCACGCAATTCCAAATCTCGCTCGGCAATCTCAAAACCATCATTGGTCTGCCTTAAAATATCCAAACGGGCTTGTCCATTTTGCGATAATGGCGATTTATATAACAACACACAAAAACTCTGCAACGAACCACGCCCAACACGCCCACGCAATTGATGCAATTGCGATAAACCCAAACGCTCGGCATTTTCAATCACCATAATCGACGCATTCGGCACATCGACACCAACTTCAATCACCGTGGTGGCAATCAATAATTGTAATTGATTGTTTTTAAAAGCGTGCATGACGGCTTGTTTTTCTTCGGCTTTCATTTTGCCATGTGCTAAGCCTATGCGTAAATCAGGAAATTTCTCTTGTAATTCAAGCATCAATGCTTCGGCAGCTTGAGCGTCCAAGGTTTCCGATTGCTCGACCAAAGTACAGACCCAATAGGCTTGCTTACCTTGTTGGCAATTGTCATACAGCCTTTGCAACACTTGCTCACGGCGTTCAATCGGCATGGCAACGGTTTGCACAGGGCTACGATTGGGCGGTAATTCATCAATGATGGAGGTATCCAAATCACCATAAGCACTCATCGCCAAAGTACGTGGAATCGGCGTGGCAGTCATCACCAATTGATGCGGGGTAAAATCACCACCTTTTTCACGCAAAGCCAAACGCTGATCGACCCCAAAACGATGCTGTTCATCAATAATCACTAAACTAAGCTGTTGAAAATTCACTTGTTCTTGGAATAGGGCGTGCGTACCGACCACGATTTTGGCATTGCCTGTAGCAATATCGCTTAAGGCTTGATTTTTTTCTTTAGTCTTTAATTTTGATGCCAAAAACACCACATCAAAACCCAGCGGCACAAACCATTTGGCAAAATTGATAAAATGCTGTTCGGCTAAAATTTCCGTGGGTGCCATCAATGCTACTTGCCCACCTTGTTCCAGTACATGACACATCGCCATGGCAGCCACCAAGGTTTTACCTGCACCGACATCGCCTTGTACCAATCGCAACATCGGGCGGTTTTTATTTAGGTCTTGGGCGATTTCTTGGCTGACACGCAATTGGGCATTGGTCGGTTTAAAGGGTAATTGGGCTAATAATTCATTTTGTAAAGTTTGACTTGGGGCAAAGGCTTGGGCTTGAATTTGTCTTAAATAATAACGTCTTTGTAATAGGCTGATTTGATGGGCAACCAATTCTTCAAAAATCAAACGTTGTTGTGCGGGATGGCGAGCTTGTTTCAGCTGTTCTACATTGCTATCTAGTGGTGGATGATGAATATAATCAAGGGCTTGCTTTAAGCTAAAATGTTTTGCCACACCTTCGGGCATCAATTCAGGCAAATCATCACTATAACGTTTTAGGAAAGTATCGACAATCTGACGTAATTTGGGCTGTTTTAAACCTTCGGTACTGGGGTAAATCGGGCTGAGCCATGTTTGTTGTGGATTATTTTTATCTTTTGGGTTTTTATCATTTTTTAAATCACCAAAGTTTTGAATTTCAGGATGATAAATTTCCAAACCACGTGAACCCAAACGCACTTCGCCAAATACTTGTACTTGTTTGCCTACTGCTAGATGGTCGATTAAACTTTTATAAAAATGATAAAAACGTAAAGTGATTTTGCCTGTACCATCGCTGATTTGCACCGCCATGGATTTGCGTTTGCCCATCGGAAAATCGACCGATTTGACTTCGCCATCCAGCAATACCGTGCGTCCCACCCGAGCATCTTGCATCAAAATCACCGTGCTACGGTCTTCATAATCGCGTGGTAAATGAAATAAAATATCGTGAGTATTATACAATTCGAGCTTATGCAATTGCTGCAAAGTTGCATCGCTGATTTTCATCGCTTGGGCAAGGGCAATAGGCATATTTAGACTCAAAATAATACATATATCATGGATTTAAGCTTAATTTAAATAAAATTAAATTGCAAGTTTGTAGGTTTTATTCTCAAAAATTATGCTATTTTGCTTCAATCACGGATAAAAAAAGGATGAACTTATCATCCTTTTTTACATGATTTTAAAAAACCAATTTATTTACTTTAGTTTTTTACGCAACTTGGATTTTTGATTTGCCAAAGTTTCCAATGTATTTTGCAATTCTTCATCGCTAAACGTGGTGATATGTGCCAACATATTCAGCGTATCTTCATCCAAAACCAAATGCGCATTGAGAGCAATATTATCAAAACGTTGGTCAAATTCAATCAAACCTTGTTCATTGATTTTGATAAATTCTTGCTGTGCCAATACCTTTAAAAAGCCTTGGAATAATGCACGGTCGAATGATTCAGGTGAATTAAACTCGTGCAATGCCGACAATCGTTGTCCAAGTAAATGGCTCAAATCTTCCACTTGTTTGGTGCTAAGTTTGCCTTGACCACGTTGATGAATCAAAGTCACCGCCATAAAGTAGCGTTCCAAGCTCTTTTGTACTGGACGACCCAATAGATTCAGCTGATGAAAGTATTCGCTATTTGGCAAAGGGCTTTGCAAATCGCCATTTTCATTACGGCTCATCACACCACAGCTCACCAAAGCATCACAATACTGTGCAATCACTGGCTCTAAGTCTTCACGTTGCCATTTTAGGAAAAATTCCGCTTGTAAAAATGGATACAAGGCTTTGATAACATTGTTCAAATCTTTTTGGCTAATGCGACCATTATGGCTGACCAAAGCAGCAATCAATGACGGTAAGCAGAATAGATGCAAGATATTATTTCTAAAATAAGTGAGTAATATCGCTTGTCCATCTTCGATCGCAACAATATCACCCAAAACGTGCTGAATACGTTTAATCAACTTCAGTTTTAAGCCATAAGCAATGATGTCTTCACCTGACAAATCGGTCACAATAGTACGCTCATCATACGGTGCGAGCTGGAATAGCTTTTTATGAAATTCTAATTGAGCGATACAGGTTTTTTCATCCAACGTATGCTTGGTTGTGGATAATAAAATTAATGATAATAACGATACTGGATTAATCACCGCTGCACGGTTGATATTCTCCATGATGCGATAGGCTGCATCGGTCACCACTTGTGATAATTCAGGGCTTAAGCTGTCTTGATTGCGTTCGATGACACTGTCAGATAGATTATGCTTTGCCAAAATATCATCTAAAAATACTGGCTCACCAAAGTTTACATGCACTTTGCCAAAGATTTTTTCAATCTTACGCACGGTTTTTAAAATACCCAAAATCGACTCAGCTTCTTTTGGTTTACCTTCCATTTCACCGACATAAGTCGCCCCTTCCATCAGACGCTCATAGCCAATATAGGTCGGGATAAATACAATCGGCTTGCTACGTCCACGCAAATGCCCATGTACAGTCATGGCAAGCATCCCCGTACGTGGTGCAAGCAAACGCCCTGTACGCGAACGTCCGCCTTCGATAAAGTATTCCAAAGGCGTATTGCGTGACAAAATACTATATAAATATTCTTTAAAAACAGCACTATAAAGTGGTGCACCTTGGAAAGTACGACGCATAAAGAACGCACCGCCACCACGCAATAATTGACCGACAAAAGGGATATTTAAATTATTGCCTGCCGCTACGTGCGGTACACGCAAGCCACGTTGGTAAATCACAAATGACAATAATAAATAGTCGATGTGACTACGATGACATGGTGTATAAATAATTTCATATTTATCAGCAAGTTCACGCACTGTATTAAAATGATGCACTTCTACACCATCATACAGCTGTGTCCACAAACGATTTAAGCTACTGTCCGCAAAACGTACTGTCGATGCAGAATAGTCCGATGCGATTTCGTCTAAATGGGCAATGGCACGGCGTTCTGCTTGATCGGTGCTAATTTTATTACGTAAGCTTTCTTGTAAAATGGCTTCTTGAATATCACGTGATTTGATGATGCTATTCACCACATTACGACGGTCGGACAAATCAGGACCGAGTACCGCAGCACGTTTACTGTCCAAAAGTTGATTTAGCTGCGTTAAAATATGTGTGGCAGGGGAAAGATTGGGATGATTTTGTTTAGAAAAATCAATCATTTCACGCAAAGATAACGCATCATGAAATTCAATATAAGTCTCACTGCTATGCAAACCGATATTGATCAATTGTTTGACTTTACTTGGTGTCGCCCAAGAATCGGTAAATAATAATTTCAGCAAAGAATCTTCTTTATCTGGTGCACGTCCCCATAAAATCGTCACTGGCACAAGGCGTATATCGAGTTCGCTATATTTTTCACAGGCTTCAATCAAACGAATCAAACGTGGCGGAAAGTTATATTTTTCAGTGGGTTTCTTGAGAAAAATAACCGATTTATTTTCTTTAATGTCTTGATATTGAAATGGTACGAGAGCAGGGGTAAGTTTTAAACGTTCGGTTTCATTGTCCAATAGCATGGCATTGCTACGTGAATAACTTTGTAGCACATATACGATAAATGTGGTTTTTTGTTGATTTTGCTCGGTGTTTTGTTCTATGCTTTGCGTTGGTGTATCGCCAATCAAATGCGGTTTGACCACCATATTTAATAATTTGTTGGAAACACGGCGAGATAATTGAGCAAAATTGGACTGTACCACGACAAACCCCTAGTATAAAGACGATTTTTTTCGGTGGAATATTATAGCACTCACAAAATTAAAGCAGAATAGAGAATATGTTACTGTTGTAACAATTCATTGATTTTATTACTTTTAATAATCTATTCACTGTCATGACTGATATTAATGATTTGGGCGTCTTGATCAAAATAAATAACCAATAATTGATCAGATAAGTCACCGTCTATCGCGTAGTCCAACACGGTACAAATCTGTTGTTCAATTCTCCAAAAGTGAATTGCCGACAAAGATAATTTGGCTAGGAAATCCGTACCATTATTATTGTGGATTTGATGATATTGCCATAATTCATCACTGATATTTTCAAAATGTTCATCAATAAAATCTTGAATTAAATGCTTTTGTTGAGCATTTTGTAATGCTGAATTGCTAAAAAATTGACGTGCGGTTTTATCCAAATCAGCTAAATAATCAGCTTGTAGATTTTTAAGTAATAGATTCTGCAACTGATTTAAACTGTCGGAATTGATGTTGTCAGCATAAAAGCTATCGTCACCGTAAAAATCATCATTTTCGTCATCATTAAACAATGTTTTAGAAAAACTTAAAGCGATATTTTGTGGCTTTTGCCATGTTGGCAATTGAATATTAAAACGTTGATAAAACTCGCTTGCGTTATCAAGATTTTTCTTGCCAAAAATACCTAAATCAAATTGCATAACATTTTTCCTTATTGTGATAAAACATAAAAAATAAGCCATAAATTATATAAAAAATAAGCCAGTGTTGTCTAAGATTTAAAATCTATCAAAAATGGACTTTTAAATGTCGTTACATCGCTATCACAATCAGAATGGTTTAGGGTGTGTTGACATACAAAGAAAATCAGTTATTCTGATTATATGAATAGACTAACACTTACTGATGCCCAATG
>NZ_JBHFHK010000039.1:0-22106 GCF_041928215.1 Hubeiibacter jixunmingi
GGCATCAGTAAGTGTTAGTCTATTCATATAATCAGAATAACTGATTTTCTTTGTATGTCAACACACCCTAGCTTATATTTTTTATTTAAAAATAATTAATATTTTCATTATCTTACCATCCAAACCATCGTTTAAAATTTGGATATTATTTATTTGAATCTTGAAAAAGATAATTTTTTAAACAATACAGTTACAATAAATTCAAAATAAACTTGCAATTATTTCACAAAGTGTTAAGCTGTGATTGTAGTTTTAGATTGTTACTGCTTGGTTTGAACAACTTATAGCAAAAAATGAGCATATTAAAATTACTGAAGGATATAGTAAGCTGTTGTTGAAAGTTCTGAATATCTACCACAGAACTTGTTTGATTTGTGTCACGTTCTCTGCTGTTCACACACTGCTTTGTCCATCTTAATCTCGCCGTCAATTATGAGGAATTATCATGACAGCACGTGAACAGGGTACCGTTAAGTGGTTTAACGATACAAAAGGTTTTGGTTTTATTCAACGTTCTACTGGTGAAGATGTATTTGTTCACTTCCGTTCTATCCTAGGCGAAGGTCACCGTAGCCTACGTGATGGTCAACGTGTAGAATTCTCTGTAGGTCAAGGTCAAAAAGGCTTGCAAGCAGAAGAAGTACGTGTAGTTGAATAATCAGCTACGATAAGGTATCAAATACTTTATCTAAAAAGAGCAGTTTTTTAACTGCTCTTTTTTTTATTGCTAAAATTTGAGCACTCAAAAGACATTCAATCTTGTGCTGTTCCATATCAGGCTGGTGGCTAAAAAGCACCTCAATCTCACATTCTGCAATAAAAATAGGCGAAACGAATTTCACCTATTTGAATATCAATATGTAGCACTGTCAATTAAGGTTTGCTTTTAATCAAAGTCACTTTATCTGCGGTTACTGTTGCCCCAATCGCTTGTGCATACTGTTGCAGCATAAACTCTTGATCCATACTATTGCCAGCATCTATAGCACCTTTAGATGAAGCTAAAGCAATCAAACTATTGACAACTGGTTTATCCGCTTCAACTTGCAAATTATAGCTTGCAGAAGTCATGGCATTTTGCATTGCTGTTTTTAGGTCAGTACTTACTTGCTTTGGTAGCGTAAATACAGCATCCGCCTTAATCTTACCGTCAGCTAAATTAATCTGATTATTTTTTGATTCAATATGAAAGCCACTATTAATTAGCTCGAGGACGAGTTGCTGTGCCTCTGGTGTCGTATTCCAGTTTGCAATACATTGATTTTGCGATTTTTCTAAATATTTTAATAATTTAACAGACGTTTCAGCATTTAAATCTGTAAACTTTAGATTAAATATATTGTCTTTACTGCTAAAGTCGCTTTCACCACTTTTGAAATGAACATCTGCGATTTTATATACCATATTGAAATCGAGTTTGCCATTTTTGTTGGTGCTTTCACCTTGAATGTCGATGTTATTGATTTCAAATTGAGCTGCTTTATCTGCTTGCAGTGAATTAAGATATACTTTTGCAAATTTGGTAGAAGATTTACCATCACTTAGGACGCTGTAATCTCTACTAATATTGTCTTCGTAAGTAAACTTGTCAATTCCCAAATCGAATTTACTTGGACTATTGATTTTAAATTTATCAATATTCATGGTTAAATCTTGGGTAAAATATTCTTTATCTTTTGGGAAAAAGTTAAAGTGAGCCGTAACATTATCCCAGTTCATCGTACCATCTTCGATGTTCACTGAACCATTAGGTAAAGTGACTTTGGTATCACCTTTACCACTCCAATTTACGTGTGTGTCTGATTGTAAGGCTGGTAATTTTTGCAGTATCTGATTAACATCTTTATCAGCACTCTCAAAATGCACCTCAGAGTGAATATTATATCCTGTCAGACTACGCGTAATTTTATCAGCACTTTTAACCGTCAATGATTGTTTTTCACTAGCACTACAAGGGTCTAAAGCAATTTTCGCTTGCCATTCAACCTCACCGCCAGTGATACCAAAATCTTTTTAGTCGTTTTAAAATCTTTTAAATGACTCATTTTTGGATTTTGATAAATATCTTTCAACTTACTGTCTGCATATGTGACACCAGCTAAACCAACGCCTGCCAAAGCCGTACTGATCCCTAGTGCTAAAACCAATTTTTTGTTCATTACTACTATGTCCATTATAAAATGTATATAAATTATTACATTAATTATGATAATGAGCAATACATCAACAAAAAAGCACTCATTTGATCAGTAAATGAATGCTTTTATTGAGTTTTTTTATTTTATGAATGCGTTGTTAGTAAGAGCGGTAGCCCCCTTGAGAAATGGTAGAGGGTTGCTCATTTGGTTGGGGATCTGGCTCATTTGACTCATAAATTCGTGGTGCACGATTTTGTTGAGGTTGAGGCTGTGCTGGATAAGGTGGTGGGTTGTCATCACCAAAACGAGTGATTGGTGCTTCTTCAGTTTTCGGTGGCATACTTGCACCGCTACCAAAATCATCATAAATTGTTGCACCATTATTTGGCGTGAAGTCACCACCCGTACAAGGAGATAAAGTGCGAGGAACTGTATTGACTAACATTGGAATATAAGACGCACCCTGACAACTCTCGCTAGACAGTAGAGTTTTGCCTTCGCCATCACTTTCCACCCATTTCCATTCAACACCAGCAGGTTGTTGCAAATCATTTTTGGTGTTTTTGAGCTGACGCATCACATTAATCCATACTGGCAATGCACCAGATGACCCTGTTAGACCAATCGGTTTATTGGTATCATCTCCAAGCCAAACTACTGCCAAATAATTGCCAGTATAACCTGCAAACCAAGAATCACGTGCATCATTAGTCGTACCTGATTTACCTGCAACGTTAAGCTCTGGAAAAGCGTTATAACCTGCACGACCTGTACCATTTTTCATGACTTGCTGTAAACCATAATCCATCACATAAGCCGTATTCGGATCAATAGTTTGTACTGGTTGTTGTGCATTATATTTCGTTATAGTACGCCCATCTGCATCGACTACAGCACGAATCGCACTTGGAGCACGATAAGTCCCTGCAGCAGCGAAGTTATGATAAACCCCGAGCATTTCAAGTAGTGATAAATTCACTGCACCAAGCCAAATAGAAGGATAAGACTCAATAGGTGAACGAATACCGAGCTTACGCAGATTGTTAATAAATACTGGCGTGCCAGCTTCTTGAGCGAGGCGTACAGCAGTGAGATTGTACGAGTTTGCAAGTGCGGTTTGTAGTTGAGTCAAGCCATGTTCACCATCGCCATAGTTTTTTGGTGACCAGTCTTTAAAACCAGGGGCTTTGATCACTACCGCACTGTCATTGACACGACTCGCCCAGCTATATCGACCGCTTTGCATAGCTTGTAAATAGATGACAGGTTTTAATAATGAACCAACTTGACGACGTGCATCAATAACACGGTTAAATCCAGTAAATTCTGTCGTGCCACCAACTGCCGCAACAATCTCGCCCGTCTTAGGCTGAGAAACAATAACAGCACCTTGCAATCCGTTCAAAACACTGCTTTGTGATGATAAGCGGTTGACCGAGCTGACAAAAGTCGTTTGGATACGATTTTGTGCTTGTGGATCTAAAGCGGTGAAGATTTTTAGACCTTTATTGGTAATATCTTCTTCATTATATTGCTCTTTCAGCTGGCGACGCACAATGTCCATATAGTCAGGGAATCGCACGGGAATCACGCCAGGGGATTTTAGCACACCCAAAGGACGCTTAACCTCTTTATCATAATCCGCTTGGCTCAGTTTGCCATTAACCAACATATTATTTAAAACAATATTACGACGCTCCAAAGCACGTTCTGGCGATTTCCAAGGATTGTAATAAGATGGACCATTTACAATACCTACTAAAAATGCCATTTGTGCAGTATTTAGCTCACGCAGTGGCTTACCAAAATAAAATTGTGACGCTAGACCATAGCCGTTGACAGAGTAGTTACCATTTTGACCAAGGTTTACTTCATTCAGGTATGCTTCTAAGATTTCATTTTTGTTGTAGTGCAATTCCAGTAGCATTGACATAAATGCTTCATTGATTTTACGTTTGTAAGTACGCTCAGAGCTTAAGTAAAAATTTTTCACAAGCTGCTGTGTGATGGTCGAGCCACCTTGACGTCTGCCACCTTGAACGTTACTGACTATGGCACGTGCCGTACCACGTAAAGATAAACCATAATGTTGATAAAAGTTACGATCTTCGGTAGAAATCAATGCGTCAATAAGGGTCTGCGGTACGTTTTGAATCTTGACCAAAACACGGTCTTCGTTATGTTGCGGATAAATACCGCCGATTTCCATAGGCTCTAAACGTAAAACACCGTTTTTACTTGGATTGGTTGCACGAATGGTATCTAGACCACCAGACTTAAAGTTTAGTTCAATAATGCGTTCAGGTTCTTTGCTATCACCAAAGTCAAATCCACGCGTATGAATCAGCATTTGATTACCTTTGACGGTATAGGCACCTGTTTGTTTATCATTATTGGTTTTTTGATAATTTAACAATTTTAATTCGTTTAAGATTTCATCTTGGCTCAAACCTGATTGTGCTGTGAGCTCAAGTGGGCGAGCGTACACTTTAGCTGGAATATCCCAACGCTGTCCCTCAAAACGATCACGAATTATATTGTCTAATTTGACCAAATAAATACCCAAGACGATACAGCCGATGATCAGCCCGACCAAAAGAATAAACCAAATTAGACCAAAACCACGTTGTTGTTGCATTTATGTAGCCGAAAAATTAAGACGATTTCCGGCAATAATGCGTGAAAAATAAGGTTTTTGCAATCCGTAAAATGTTGTAAAATTGATAACCTAGACGCAAAAAGTACAATAATTTAGCGATTAAGACTTGGGAATATTGCTTGCACAATGTTATCATAAAGCATATTTTTTCGGAGCAATCAGCGTTGCAACTTCAGGCTAAATCTTTTCGTAACGTTGGGCTTATTGGTCGCCCGGGTAAGGTATCAGTCATTGAAACCTTGCATATGATTTATGATTTTCTTATCCAGCAAGGTCTGCATCCTATTTTTGATGAAGACACAGCCAAGATGTGCCAGCTCGAAAATGTCCAAACGTGTCGTCGTGCTCATATGGGTCTAGCCGCAGATGTGGTGATTGTGGTTGGTGGAGACGGAACGCTACTGCGTGCAGCACGTATTATGGCTAGGCATAATGTTCCAGTGATTGGCGTCAACCGTGGTAGATTAGGTTTTCTGACTGACATCAGCCCAAAAGAAGTATTACAAAAATTAGAAATGATTCTAAGAGGCGAATTTGTTACCGATCAACGTTTTTTACTAGAAACAGAAATACGCTCTGATAATAATGTGATTTATCATGATATTGCTTTAAATGATGTGGTTCTACATGGTAAGTCTGTCAATATGATTGACTTTGAGCTGTATATTGATGGACTATTTGTATGTCGTCAGCACAGTGATGGTCTGATTTTATCATCACCGACAGGTTCAACCGCATATGCTTTATCAGGCGGAGGACCAATTGTACATCCAAATATCAATGCCATGGTCATTGTACCGATGCATCCACATACTTTGACATCACGCCCAATCGTGGTTGGAGGCAATAGTGAAATCAAAATTAAAGTATGTGAAAATCATGTCCTAGCAATGGTTAGTGCTGATGGTCAAGCCAGTGTGAGCTTACATGTGGGTGACTGGTTGTATGTACGAAAGCACCCATTTAAGCTCACTTTATTGCATCCACCTGGTTATGATTTTTATGCAGCTTGTCGTACAAAATTAGGTTGGAATAGTGGCGATCTTAATGATGAGTAGCCTTGAGGCTATATCATTTTTAAATAATTGTCTTAAGAGAAATGTAATGAATATTGAACAAATTTTAAAAACCCTAAATCCTGAAATCGTAGAAAAACTCAAAACTGCGGTTGAGATTGGCAAATGGGACAATGGCGTAGCTTTGACTAAAGAACAACGCCAAACTTGTATGCAAGCGGTATTAATTTGGGAAAGTAAGCATTTACCAGAAAATGAACGTACTGGCTATATCGACCGTGGTAGCAAAAAAGAAGATGAACATTGTGACAGCCATGAACAAAGTCACGATGATGAGTTTAAACCAATTAAATTTCATTAAATCATAAAATACTGTACATTTTTTAGCTAAGACACAGTATTTGGATTCAGGGAAAAATGTTGCCCAAATTTTTCAGTAAAATAAAATCATTTTTTGAACCAGTAGCGGATATTCCCACATGGTTTTTCATTCAATTTGATGAAAAATTTATTTATGTCCAAGCAAATCCGCCTTACAAACAAGCGTGGTCTTATCAAATTTTATGGCAAGATATTATCCGAGTTTGTTTTAAAGACAATGGCTTAACAAAATCAGACTGTTTATATGTTTGGGTGAGTGGGCAAGAACAAGCTTATATGATTCCGACTGATGCCAAAGGCGGTGCTGAATTTTTTATCGCACTCAATCAACGTAGTTTTTTCCCTGATGATTTAATGAAACAAGCTGCTGGTTCTACAGATGGTGGGCTATATTGCTATCCAACTTGGAATACATCACAACATGCTGAAAATCAAATAGAAAATCAAAAAAATACCAGTGAATCGTCACTGGCTGATTTTATCTTTTATGTGTTTTATGCTGTGGTGATGTTAATCACTGTTTTGAGTGTTTTTCAAAATGGATTAAAACATTTAGGGCATTATTTCACTGTGACGGTACTGTGTTATGTGAGCTATTTTGCCTTACAGAGTTGGGGGAAAAGACGACATGGCGATGCGGTGAGTGCATTGATTGTTGTTTTAATTCTGCGTTGGATTTGGTTTTAGTTGAGCCTTTTAAATTTATAAAATTAAAATAAAAAATAGTGAATAAATCTTACGACGCAATGTTTAAGATATATCCATCTAAAATTTACTTTTCAAATCGTGTTTGCCAAAGCGTTAACGCCTTTTGCTGTGCTTGACGATAATCCATACAAACATTCATCGTCATCAATGCAATCGCCATCGTCTCAATAATCGCTTGTAAACCATAATCATGATTTACCGTACCTTGCCAAACTTGCAGGAAAAAGTTTAAATCAAATTCGTTTTCAATCTCGGAACGATGGGCATTGAGTTTTGGTAATTCCAATTCATACAATTCACCATGTCGAATACCGCAGAGCAACGTTTTGGCATCAGGATTACGTTCAAATTCACCACCTTCACCTTTCATCACCACGCTATTTTGATAGCCCAATAGTTTTGCCGCTTGTTGGTGACTATTGCGATAAGCAGGGTGAAAAATCGCTTGCATCGTGGCTTTGGCATCAAAAGGATTGAGCAGGCGAGTCAGGCTATTAATCGGTGAACGTAAGCCAAAATATTGCCGATAATCAATCATTTTTGCCAAGCTAGGCGAGAGTAGTGGCAAAGCAATATAGGCAAAATGCTGCTGATTTAAATGTGCTTCAACATCATTTAAATCCTGACAAATCTGTATATTTAATGCTCTTAAAGCCTGAGCGGTATATAAGCGATTTTCGCTATGACCTTCCGTACCGTGCATCACCACACGATAGCCATGCTGTGCCAAAGTCAATGCCGATAATACAAACCAAGGATAATGTTTGCGTTTGCCTGCATAGCTCGACCAGTCTAAATCTACTGCTTGTAATAATTTGGGCAACTGCATATTATCACGACTGGCTTGCACAAATGCGGCTAATTCTTCTACGCTTTCTTCTTTGACGCGTAATAACATCAAAAAAGCCCCAATTTGCAAATCCAGCACTTCACCTTTTAAAATCATGCTAAAGGCTTGATAAGCTTCATCAAAACTGAGTGAGCGATGACCAGTTTTACCTTTGCCCAAAATACGAATATATTGTGCAAAATTATGTTCTGTTGTTGCTAAGATTTGTGTTGGGTTAGTAGCTGTCATTATTTTTCCAAAATTTCTAAAAACTAATCATTTTCAATATCTTGTGCAGAAATTGCCAATACTGGAATTTCTGCACCATAATCAAAACGATGCTTCCAATTGCACACATCTGAGACAATACATTCACCGCATTTTGGTTTACGAGCGGTACAGCAATAACGACCATGCAAAATCAACCAATGATGTGCATCCAATAAAAAATCTTTTGGTATTACTTTCAATAACTTATGTTCTACCGCCAAAACATCTTTGCCTTTTGCCAAACCAGTACGGTTGCCTAAACGGAAAATATGCGTATCGACTGCCATGGTCAGTTGTCCAAAAGCGGTGTTCAAAACGACATTTGCCGTTTTTCTTCCCACACCAGGTAAAGCTTCGAGCTGCTCACGATTTTGTGGAATTTCACCTTGATATTGTTCAATCAAAATCTGACAGGTTTTGATGGCATTTTCTGCTTTGGCATTATATAAGCCAATGGTTTTAATATAATCTTTAAGTTTTTCAATGCCTAAGGCATACATTTTATAGGCATCTGGGGCATCAATAAACAGCTGTTCGGTGGCTTTATTCACACTGACATCAGTGGCTTGGGCGGATAATAATACCGCAATTAACAATTGAAATGGCGAATTATAATTTAATTCGGTTTTTGGCTCAGGACGTTGTTGTTGTAGGCGTTCAAAGAAGGTATGTATTTGTGCTTTGCTCATTGCCTTGCTATCACTAGGCTTAAATTGATTATCAGGGCTGGCTTTTGGCTTGGATTTGGCTGGCGTTTTGGCTTTAGGTTTTGCCGTTTTTTCAGCGGTGATTTTACTGGTTTTGGTCATGATTTTGTCCTATTTCGTCCTTATTTAACCTTGTAGTTGTTGTAATTGCTGTTGCAAAAGTTCTAATTGCTGTTGCTTTTTGGCATCAGCACGTACAGAAAGTTGTTTGCTTAATTTGTTGATTTGTGAACGAATTTTTGCCATTTCTATGGTCTGCTGAGGGTTAGTCAAATGCTGTTGTCTATCGTCTGCGACTTTAATTAATTGATTTTCATTCTCATTTAAAAGAGCATTAATTTCATAGTTGCTTGCAATGGCTTTGGTGGTTGGGCGTTGGCTAATACGATTTTCACGGCGTAAACTTTCACGCTTCAGATGAGCTTGGTAACGCTGACGTAAATCATCTTGCTGTACTTGACGTTGAGTTGCATCGGGTAAAGGTGATAAATCCTCAATCAAATCAATACAATCCACAGGGCAAGGCTCAATACATAGCTCACAACCTGTGCATAAATCAGTCAAAATTGTATGCATCATTTTTCCCGTACCAATGATGGCGTCGACAGGACATGCTGCAATACATTTGGTGCAGCCAATGCATTCATCTTCACGGATTACCGCAAGCATACGTTGGGGACGGCCATCAGCTTGCACAGCCCAAACGCTAGGCTCGACAGGCAAAGATTCACGACCCAAAATTTGGGCAAGTTGATCTGCCACAGGCTGACCACCGGGTACACAAAGGTTGGCAGCTTCGCCATCAAGCATGGCTTGAGCATAAGGCAGGCAACCCAGTGAATAGCCACAGAGACCACATTGGGTTTGCGGTAAGATTTGGTCGAGCTGTTGTACGTGAATCAAAGACATCATAGTAAGCAAAACAAAAATTGGCATATATAATAGCACGATTTGTTTTTGCATTTAATCATTTTAGACTGTGTGATTTGGTTTAGAAAATTGATGCAATCAATCCAAAGTATAATTTTTTAACACTGTATTGGCATAAAAATAGCCTTAAGGTTACCTTATATTATAATTTCGTATAATGTATATTATGTTAAATAAAATAAGTCTAATAAAAAAGCAGCCTATTTGATAGACTGCTTTTTAGAATGACCATCTAAAGCTTAAGCGCGCTCTAAATAATCACCTGTACGTGTATCAACACGAATGCTTTCTTCTTGCTGTACAAACAATGGTACGCGTACTACAGCACCAGTTTCAAGTTTTGCAGGTTTACCGCCAGTACCGGCTGTATCACCTTTCACACCTGGATCAGTTTCGACGATTTTTAAGATAACAAAGTTTGGTGCGCTCACATTTAATGGTACGCCATTAAATAACATCACTGAACATTTTTCATTTGAGTCATCTTTTAACCATTTGACTGCATCGCCCATAGCAACTTTGTCAGCTGCAAGCTGTTCAAAGTTTTCTGGGTTCATAAAGTGCCACATTTCGCCGTCATTGTAGAGATATTCCATTTCTACTTCAACGATGTCAGCAGCTTCCAAAGAATCACCAGATTTGAAAGTTTTTTCTAACACTTTACCTGTTTTAAGGTTACGTAATTTTACACGGTTAAAGGCCTGACCTTTACCTGGTTTTACATATTCATTCTCCATGATTGAACATGGGTTACCGTCTAGCATGACTTTTAAGCCTTGCTTAAATTCATTTGTAGAAAAACTGGCCATGATTGGCACACTCCGCTTTAACAATTTTAACGAAAATTCGATTATAATACGGCACAACGACCACATCATCAAAAATCACTGCACATGATAAACTATTTGTTCAAAAATCAAAACTGGCAATCGCAATTAAATGACTTGATTACCGACCCTTTTGAACTACTTGAACAGCTAAAACTCACAAAATATGATCTTAGTGACGATGCATTATTAGCAAATCAGCAATTTCGTCTGCGTGTACCACGTCAGTTCGTTGCAAAAATGCAACAAGGTAATGCTTTTGACCCACTGTTATTGCAAGTGTTACCGCATCATTTGGAAATGCATAACCCAAGCGATTTTATTACTGATCCTCTGCATGAATTACAAGCCAACCCACATACCGGCTTGTTGCACAAATATGCCTCTCGCGTCTTGTTAACTTTGACTGGGGCTTGTGCTATTCATTGTCGTTACTGTTTTCGGCGTCATTTTCCATACAATGATAATATGCCTAAATCACAAGATTGGTTAGATATTCAACAATACATCGTGTCACATCCTGAAATTAATGAAATTATTTTGAGTGGTGGCGATCCATTATCTTTAACTAATCAAAAATTAAAAGTTTGGCTGAATCGCTTTTCAAGCCTCACTCAAATCAAGACAATACGTTTTCACACACGTTTACCTGTGGTTATTCCACAGCGGATTGATGCTGAGTTTTTACAAATTTTGGATGATATCCCTCAACAAAAAGTCATGGTTGTACATGCTAATCACGCTCAAGAATTAGACCAAGAGTTCGATCGAGCTATGCATGACTTAAGACAAAAAAATGTGATTTGTTTGAATCAATCTGTCTTGCTTAAGGGAATAAATGATAATTCCGTCACTTTATCTGCACTCAGCTATCGACTATTTCAGGCTACTGTGCTACCCTACTATTTACATGTTTTGGATAAAGTCGCTGGTTCTGCCCGCTTCTATCAGCCAGATAGCAATGCTATCCAGTTGCAAGAACAGTTAAGATTGGCATTACCTGGTTACTTGGTGCCAAAACTTGTGCGTGAAGTCAATGGTGAATTAAGCAAAACACCGCTTTAAAACTGGGTCAATTGTGATAGACTTTATTACACAATATGGATTGTTAGGGGTACGCAAAGCATGTCTGTCAAACTTAATAGACTGTTTGAAGAAACTGTAGAATTTGATATTCAATCGCTCACTTATTTTAGTACACGCCCAGAAGATATTGAGGCGTGGCGATTAGCCCTGCGTGATTTTGAACTTGGTGAAGCAGCTAAACAAGTCTTTATTAGTTTGCTTGAACTACGCCATATTGACTGGAGTGAACAAACACGTTTTGACGTTGTACAGACCATTGAGCCTGTAATCACGCATTTGTTTGCATCGTTAGAGCAACATTACCTTGATCATGCATTAATCGATGCAAAGCGTGACCAACAAATTTCAGATCTCGTCCTAGAAATCAAGACACATTTAGCATTATTGTATAAAGAAATTTTCGAACGTACTCACGAACAAATCCAAACAACGAAATTCTCATTATTTAACTTTAATGGTAAAAAACGTCTAATCCAACTGCGTAATAATGCTGCGATTAATGCTTTAGAACATTTTAATAACCTATTGTATTCATTACAATTGATTTATGTTGATCCACCAAGATTATTTTGGGCGACCTGTTATAGTATTTATCAGACTGCTTTTAAAGATGATTTTGAGCAGGAACAAGTTGAACGTAAATCAAATCAACATCAAACGATTTACAGCGTTGAGCGTGCCTTTATCAATTTGGTGGTATTTAGCATTTTAAATGGTAATAAGTTGCGTCAAACTGAAGTAAAAGAGTTGAAACGTTTGATACCTGATTGGACACCATACGTAAAACTGCATACAAAGCCTACTCCAGATACTAACTATGCCATCTTGTACGAGTCAAAAATAGCACCGCGTGTATATATCGCAGATGAATACCGCAATGAACCAGCTTCTTTTATTGATTTTCAGGACTTGATTGCATATATCGAGAAAAATGTCCGTCTGAGCGAACAAAGTAACTTGGGTGATAGCAAATCGTTATCGAGTGTACTCAGACATCATGTCATCACTACACTACAGCTTAAACTCACTCGTATTCAACCACGTTTGAATGATGAAGGTTTTGTGCAGGTTGCTTTAGGAATTCATCCTGCTCATTTCTTTATTTCAGGTGCAAAAGAGTTTAAAGAGTCTTTAAAACTTGATATTGGATTTGGTTTGCAAAGTATTTCTCAAGAATACAAATCGACTGCTGCCGCTGAATCATCTTTGGAATACGCACAGCAACAAAAAGTGAAATCCTTACAACGCTTGGAAGAACAGCAACTAAGCAACGAGATTTTCCGTATTCGTACAGCATCTATCATTAATCGTAGCGAAAAAGGCTATGGATTGCGTTGGCAAGCAGAGGCTGTAAAAAACCTACGTACAGGTGATTTTATTTTGATTAAAGAAAATCAAAAAAATCATTGGAATGGCGGTTTAATCCGCTGGCTTAAGAACGCACCTGACCGTTCTGTTGAGCTAGGCATAGAAGTTTTATCTCATAAAATATGTGCTGTTGCTGTGTACATTCCAAAAGTAAACGTATCACAACCTGTTTACCACCCTGCACTAATCTATCGTCCTATCGAAAGTCCAAATGATTATGCGATCATTTTACCAAGTGCACAATTATTCCATGAGAATCAAAACTTAAGCTTACGTTTTGATACGATTGAAACAAAAATATTCTTGCAAAAAAGTACCAATTTAACGCAAAGTTGCGCTAGTTTTAATTTCGGACTTCTAGAGCAATCTAGAAAAGCCGAATTGGACGAGTTTTTTACGCAACAAATTATTTCTGCTACAACACAAGACCTTTGGGAATCCCTGAAATGAAATTAGCTCATGCCGATAAAAAACCAATAAGCTATGTTATTCGCTTTTTGATGGTAGATCATCAACAAAGTACTTTTAATCAGATTACTGATGAATTACAGAAGCAAAATCATAAAGCTATGGGCAAGCTACTCGACGATTTCGCAAGCTTTGACAAAATGCTCAATTTGCAATGGGATGTTATTGTTTTTAGTAATGCTTATGATTTTGACCACCAAAAAGCACTCAGCACACTGAATGAAAAAGGTAAAAAAATTCCTGTTATCGTTCTGACTGACAAACAACCTGATAGTGATGATAGTGCGAAGCTATTTAAGTCTGGTGCTTACGATGTCGTTAATCCTGCGCACATCCATCACTTAAGTCTTACGGTTCTACGTGCAACAGCACTTAGCCGTTTAATGAAACGTGAGCATCAACTTTCTGTAGAAATTGATCAATTGCAACAGCAAACACAAACCCTAGTCGAAACTACAGAATATGCTGTCGCTATTTTCCAAGAAGGCATCCATATTTCTTCGAACGATCATTATGCTCACTTTTTTGGCTTAAACGCAAAAGACTTGGTTGGTATGCCAATCATGGATGTGCTGCAACCTGAGAACCCTCAACAGTTTAAACAGTTTTTAAAACAGCTGACTAAGAATAACTTTGTAGATTCTAAACTAGAAATCTCCTCTGCCAATCCTCTTGCACATCAAAAGCAATTTGAAATTAGCTTTTCACCAACTGAGTACGACGAAGACCCAGCTTTGCAACTCGTTATTGCAACAAGCGGTGCTAATAGTGCTACATCATCTAAAGCACATGAATTTGCAGATGCACAGAAGATTCATGACCATTTGACTTTCTCTTTTGCGCAGAGCAATAAAGTCGGTGTGGTTTTATATCATCTTTATGAATTGCCAACAGCCGCACTTGAGCAAGGCTGGAAGTCTAGCCGTGATTATTTTGCAGAAGTATCGAAAAAATTAGCTGGATTGGTCGCTGACGATTTAATTCGTGTTTCAGAAACCGTGTTTTTGACTACGCAAGCAGTGCATAATGAGCAAGATTTTAATCTCAAGCTAAAATCAATCTATGCACAGTTACCAAAAAATATCCATTTAGCCAATGAGTCTTTTCCAGTAGGCTTAAAATTATCTTCATTGCTACTAAATCATTTGCCTGATGTTGAGCGTATGCCTGTCGCATTAGCGCGTGCTTTCGCAAATCAATTCAATCCAAATCAAAGTCACGCAGTTGCTGCACCACAAACGCATACAGCCAAAGACTTTGCTTTTGAAAATACTGTAAAACAGGACTTGCAACACACTCCTGTTACACAAGCAACTTTTGATAGCCAGCCTTTGAGCTTAGATAATTCAGGCATTGATTTACTTGATTTAGATACAGATCTAAAAGCTACAAGTCCAGCACCTACCGTGGAAAAACAAGCCGCACCAGAATTGGACTTTGTATTAGACGATATGAACTTATCACTTGAACCAACACCAGAAGCATCAATTGTATCATCTTCTGGTGGTTTAAGCTTTGATATGTCAAGTAATAATCCTGCAAGTACGCACATTGAGCTTGAGCCAACGTTAAGCCTAGATACTGAACATAGCTTAAACTTTGAGCCTTCGATCGCGCCTACTCAGTCTAATAATGATTTGCAATTTAGCTTAGAAGATACACAGCAACAGGTCGCACCAACACTACAATTTGAAGCACCTATTGTAGCTGAGCCAGTAGTAGAAGAAGTGGCAGTGGTAGAAGCACCTGTAGCAACTGAAACCATACCAGCAGTATCTTTAGGTGAGCAAATTGAAACACCTCAAGATGCAAGTTTTGCAAACAGTATGGCACTTCAAGCAACAGAATATGCCTTAATGCAACAGATTGATGACAACAGCATTCAATTATCTTTCCAACAGTTATACGATAAGGAAGATATTGATACGCATATGTACGAAATCACTGCAAGCTTCAAAGATGAAAATGGTCAAATGGTCGCACTTGAAGACCTTGAGAGCCTCAACCACAACAGTGCACTTGCATTAAAACTAGATCGTTGGTTATTGGTTGAAGCATCGAAACGTTTGCATCAGTACCTTGTTCAGTCACCAAAAGCACGTATCGTTGTAAACGTCCATCAAGGTAGTTTGCATGATGCAAGCTTAATCGCTTTGTTGTCTAAACTGGTCAATCTAATTAACTCAAAATACACTCGTCCATTGATTTTACAATTGCGTGAGCAAGACATGACCAAAGATCTTGATCTAAGTAAACGTTTTGGTAAAGCATTATTAGATAATAATATCGGACTAAGTGTAAAAGACTTTGGTGGTTCGGTGTATAGCGTACAGCTTTTACAAGACGTACCAATGAAATTTGCACGTTTATCTAGTGAATTTACTGAACAGTTAAAAGATGATGAGAAATTGGTCGACCTTCAAGAAAAACTTGATGCATTCAAAGAGTTAAATGCAGAAACACAATTCCTTATCCAAGACTTGAACGATATGTCTGCATTTGCCAATGCTTGGAATGTTGATGTGCGTTATTTGCAGGGTGATTACTTCCAAGCTAGACAAGCTAACTTCTTAGATAGCACTGGCTAACTGACACAGAGAAATAACTCTAGCACACCTCAAAACTCACTATGATTTTTGAGGTGTTTTTTTTAAATTGACACAATTAGGTAGATATGAATTCTAGCAAACGTAAGTTATTAACTAGCGATGGTTACGATCGTTTACAACAGGAATTAAAACACTTGGTTTCTGTTGAACGACCAGAAATTACAAAGATCGTTTCTTGGGCTGCAAGTCTTGGTGATCGCTCAGAAAATGCAGACTATATTTATAATAAAAGAAGATTACGTGAAATAGATAGACGTATTCGTTATCTCATGAAATTGTTTGAAAATGCAGAAAGAGTGACTTATCACGCAGAGCAAGCAGGCAAAGTATTTTTCGGTGCTTGGGTAAGCTTAGAAAACTTGGAAGCCACACAGCAAGTTCGACTTCGTATCGTCGGTACGGATGAAATTTATGATCAAAAAGATGTTGTGTCGATTGATGCCCCTTTTGCACGAGCTTGTTTAGGCAAAAGGGTTGACGATGAGGTAGTTGTCATCACACCAGAAGGTAAAAAAGTTTGGTACATCATTGATATAGAATACAATTTATAACACTTCGATTCAGTCTTAAAATTAATAAATTATCAGCAACATCATTTCTAAAATAAATTTGACATTTAGTAAATTTTATGAAATTAATTTCAAATCAAGTATTTTTAAACGTTTTTTTGTATAATTATTATTCTATTTTTACTAAAAATTTGACGTTTTAATTTTTTACCTATAGAATGCAAAAATCTTAATACGTAGGCTTGTTCAAATTTTAGTTTTTTTACCAAAAAAAGTTGTAAAAATGTGTGTATTATGACTTACATTTATGCGATTTTGGTGATGATCTAAAAATAATTTTATGAGATTTAAAGCTCATAAAATATACTACTGGAGAACGTATGCAATCAATTATCTCAACTCAAAAAAACTACTTAAGAACGATACAAGAAACACCAATCAAGTTTAAGACTACCCTGTCATTATTGTTGGTTTTTCCTTTCGCATTTGATATTGCACATAGTTATCAAAATTTTGATAACGACACTAATACATCAAGCACAAATACGATTGGTTTCCCATATCGAACGCTTACCATTGTTGCTGCGCCTAGCCCAAGCACTGTTTTTGAACAAGACGGATTCAAACATGGCTTTGGCTATGACCTAACTCGTAATTATGCTGAAAAAATCCATGTTAATCTCAATTTTGTGACAGTCGATAGTGATAAGACGGCATTAGATTGGGTTAACGATGGTCGTGCACAAATGGCACTCACTACCACCAGTACTTTAGATAGCCAGTATGTCACGCAAATTAGTGGTAGCTGTAATGCTGTAAACACGATGACGGAAAATGGGCTTAATACAAACCTAACTTGGGTGTTTTCTAAAAAATACCATATGTTGCCGAGCAGTGCTCAAAGTTATCTTTGTGATAGCAAAAATAGCGGTGCTTTATATCAATTGGCAAACTTCTATGCGACCAATTATTTACCATCGCATGATATCGATGCCATGACTAGAAATCTTGAAGAACGTTTGCCTAGCTATAAGCTCAACCTAAAAGCCAGTGCTAAACAAAACAATTTGGATTGGGAGTTTTTGACAGCCATCGCTTATCAGGAATCTTATCTCAAACCAGACTCAGTATCGCATACTGGTGTACGAGGCGTGATGATGCTGACAGAGAGCACAGCCAAGCAGATGGGCGTTGAAGATCGTACTGATCCAACGCAAAGTATTGAAGGTGGTGCGAAATACTTTAACCTCATGCTTGACCGATTTAATGATATTCCTTACCCAGATCGAAATTGGTTCGCTCTAGTCGCCTATAATATGGGTCCAAATGCTGTGAATGATATTCGTAAGCAGTTGCGAGCTGAAGGAAAAAACGATTCAGAGTGGATGTCGCTTTATCAGTACTTAGAAAATAACGAAAAAGCCAACTCTCGCCATCAACAAGCTTTACAGTATGTGAAACGTATTCGGGTCTATTTAGAGCACATCAAGACATCCGAGCAAATTGCTAAAATCTGATATTGAATAGTTGGCATAAAAAAAGCAACCCAATCGAGTTGCTTTTTTTGTTTTGGATATCTACCTTATTGGGTATTTGCCAAGATTTGTTTGAATAGACTTTTCTGTGCATCGTTTGGGCTTGCTGCTTGTAAAGATAGCAATTGGCTCATATCACCTTGAACCTTGATTTTACCCATCATAAACGCCTGCATCGCTGCAGCCATATCATATTCTAAAAATACCTTGCGTAAGGTCGCTGCATCCATCGTTAATGTGGTTTTCGCATTTTCAACCAAACCTTTTTTAATTTGCCCTGATTGTAAAGACAATTCCTTATTCGCATCGGCATCATTTACAATAAGATTAATTGATAAGTTAGTCAGTGCTTGTGGTAAAGCGAGATCACCTGCTTGCGCTGTTAGCTCTTCAACTGTGTTAAACCATTCATCTGTTAAAAAAACAGGCATCTTCATATCCTCAAAATCGGTTTACACGACAATATATTCTAATTTCCCAGCAATGTCCGCTGTAGATTAAAATATCACAAACCACGTTTATAGCACGCTTTTGTGATTTAACCAACGTTAAAATATAGATTATTCTTACAATTTATGTCAAAGCTGAGACATTTGATCTCAGCATTTTAATACATTGTATATTTAATCTGCGTTGAGTGTTAGATTAACGATATCTAAACGCTTTTCGTCATTTGGTTTAAAGTCGATTTCACGCTCACTATCCAATTTTTCAAAATCGAATAATTCACGGTCTGCCAACTGTGACGGCGAAACGTTTTGTAAAGCACCAAAAATACTATGTAGACGTTTTGGATATTGTGCATCCCACTCTCTTAACATCTCGTTCAGCATGGCACGTTGCAAATTTTCCTGTGAACCACACAAGTTACAAGGAATGATCGGAAATTGACGCATTTGTGCATATTTAATGATGTCTTTTTCCTCTACATATGCCAAAGGACGAATCAAAATATTTTTCTTATCTGATGACAATAGCTTTGGTGGCATCGCTTTCAAGCTACCGCCATGGAATAAGTTAAGGAAAAACGTTGCCAAAATGTCGTCACGATGATGACCTAATGCGACTTTTGTTGCCCCAATCTCTTGCGCAAAGCCATACAAAGAACCACGGCGTAAACGTGAGCATACCGCACAATAGGTCTTACCTTCTGGCGTGAGACGTTTGGTGATACTATATGTATCTTTTTCCAAAATATAATAAGGAATATTATTTTCTTCCAAATATTTTGGCAGGACTTCTTCTGGAAAACCTGGTTGTTTTTGGTCTAGATTTACTGCAACCACGTCAAAGTTAATCGGTGCGATACGTTTGAACTGCAATAAAATATCCAATAAAGTATAACTGTCCTTACCACCAGAAATACACACCATCACCTTATCGCCATCTTCAATCATTTTATAATCACGGATTGCATGACCTACTTGTCGACGTAATTTTTTTAGTAATCGATAGTACGCTGAGCTATTTGGTAGCTCTGGCGTAAACTGTAGAGTTTTTTCGGTTTCAGCAACGGGTGTAAAATGCGATACAGACATGGCAATAAGCTAAAAATTTTTGTGGGACATTATTTTAACTGATTCAATGAATTTATTCAGCATCATTTATCTAGTACGCAAAAAAAATTATGGCAATATCTGATTTTTTGTACATCATTTAAACAGATAAAAATGATTTATGCTAAACCTATGATTTTAGGCATGAAATTAGCTTTTCCACAAAATCTGTGGATAACTTTATGGATAAGTTGGGGCTTGACAGGCTTTTTCTTCCTAAAATAAAGCAATAAGCATTGTTTGTATATTTTTTAACCTTTATAAAATATCTATAAATTTCATATAGATAAATAAATCAATCATTTTTTTTTAAATATTTTTAGATTTTTTTATTTTCACCCTAACCTCATGTTATACAATGATTTATGCCAATCAATACAAATCCAAAAAACCATCGTTTACAATATTTGTGATGCTACTCACGTTTATTGCTTTATGAATTGGTAGTTTTTTGTTAAAATAAAGTTAATGTAAATATGTATGATTTAGCCAAATGACCAACTTAACCTTAAAAAGTCGCAAAGTCTTGCTTGCTTCGGTGCTTGCCGTGACTGGATGTGTTACACTCCAACAGAATGTACACGCAAATGCCGCTTATGTTTATCGTGACTCTGACGGCGAAACGTTATTGACTAATAAGAAGATGACTAGCGGTGGCTACGTACAGCAAAGTGTCACCTACTTCCCTGACAGTAACATTCATACATACCGTAACTGGGGTAGTAGCGAGGCTTCAGTCGCACCTAGCTATAGTCGCAACCGTGATAGCTATGACGATATTATTCGCAGTGCAGCACAAACATACAATGTTTCTGAAGGTCTGATTAAAGCAGTCATGCATACCGAGTCAGGTTTTAACCCTAATGCACGCTCACCTGTTGGTGCACAAGGTTTGATGCAACTTATGCCCGCAACTGCACGTCGATTCAATGTATCAAACGCATACGATCCTCAACAAAACATTTATGCTGGTGCACGCTATCTTAGCTGGTTATTAAAACGTTTTGATAATAATTTACATTTGGCAATCGCTGGATACAATGCAGGCGAAGGTAACGTACAAAAATACGGTGGCATTCCGCCTTTCAAAGAAACTCAAGATTATGTACGACGTGTGACCAGTCGCTATCAAAACCTTTATGCAGGTGGTGCAACAGGCAGTGGCGGTGGTGGAGCGATTACTGTAAATAACGGTGCAGCAACCAGCAACAATCGTGTATTGGCTACTTCACCAAACTACAGTAATAATTCAAATCGTCAGATTGTGTTGCGTAACGGTACGTATAGGTTTAAATAAATATATCAATAAATCAAAACTAAATGGCAAAAGCATCTATTCTGCTTTTGCCATTTTTTATCATTATATTTTTGTAAACTTAAGTTATTTGTTATTTTTTTACATTGTAATTGTTCTCACATAGCCCCATAAAATTTTTATTATGTGTTTTAAAGGCAAATATCTTTGGAGATCAATTTACCATGATGAGAATTGTATTATTTTTAATGACCAACCTTGCCGTGATGGTTGTGGCAGGGATTGTACTTAGCATTTTGGGTGTGGGTGCAAGCAATGGTCAAGATTTATTGGGTACATTGATTTTCTGTTTTGCCATCGGTATGACAGGCTCACTGATTTCGCTATTTATGTCAAAGTGGATTGCAAAAAAATCTAGTGGTACACGTGTGATCGAGACACCTACTAATGCAACTGAACAATGGCTAATGCAGACCACTGCTCGCCTTGCAGAGAAAGCAGGGATTAAAACCCCTGAAGTGGGTATTTTTCCTGCTGCTGAGCCAAATGCCTTTGCCACAGGATGGAATAAAAATGCTGCACTGATGGCGGTGTCAGTAGGTTTGCTGAATAACCTGACAGAAGATGAAGTTGAAGCAGTAATTGCCCACGAAATTGGACATATTGCGAATGGCGACATGGTGACTTTGGCTTTGATCCAAGGCGTGGTAAACACATTTGTAATGTTCTTTGCACGTATCATTGGTAGTGTAATTGACAATATGTTATTCAAGCGAGATGGTCAAAGCGGTGGTGTGAGTCCGACTTATTTTATGATTCGCATGGTTCTAGAGATGGTATTTGGTTTCCTTGCTAGCTTAATCGTAATGTGGTTCTCACGCTACCGTGAATATCGTGCTGATGAAGCAGGTGCTCGCCTAGCAGGCCGTCAGTCAATGATCAATGCATTATTACGCTTGCAAAGCGGTAGTGCAGGCACACAGGCTATGCTACCAAAGGAGATGCAAGCTTTTGCGATTAATGGCTTTAATGTAAAAAGTTTATTCAGTACCCATCCAAGTATTGAACAGCGTGTCAAAGCTTTACAAGAACTCAATCTCAATCAAGCATAATCATATTTCAAAAATAAAAAAGGGCGTAATATTACGCCCTTTTTTTTGTTGATGATCGCTATCAATCTAGGGTGTGTTGACATACAAAGAAAATCAGTTATTCTGATTATATGAATAGACTAACACTTACTGATGCCCAATGG